>NZ_CP045423.1:600000-752500 GCF_009363855.1 Microvirga thermotolerans | reverse complement strand
CCGCGCAGGACCGTCGACGAACTGGTGCGCATCTTCGGATACGACGTGGATTTCCAGCGCCGCGTCTCGCCCGGAGACACCTTCGAGGTCTTCTACGGCGCGGACGAGGAAGGAGGGGTGCCGGAAATCCTCTACGCCTCCCTTTCCGTCGGAGGGGAGACCCGCCGCGTCTACCGCTACCAGGGCGACGACGGGAGCGTCGACTTCTTCGACGAAAGCGGCCGCTCCCTGAAGAAGTTCCTCCTGCGCAAGCCGATCGCCGAGGGCATCCTGCGCTCCGGCTTCGGCTCCCGTTATCACCCGATCCTGGGCTACACGCGTCCGCATACGGGGATCGACTGGTCGAACCGGATCGGAACGCCCATTCTCGCCGCCGGCAACGGCACCGTCATCAAGGCGGGCTGGGAATCGGGCTATGGCCGCCGGGTCGAGATCCAGCACGCCAACGGCTACGTGACGACCTACAACCACATGTCGGGCTTCGGAAAGGGCATCGCTCCGGGCGCCCGGGTGCAGCAGGGGCAGGTGATCGGCTATCTGGGCAGCACGGGCCTTTCGACGGGCCCCCACCTCCACTACGAGGTCCTCATCAACGGCAGCTTCGTCGATCCCTTGAAGATCCGCCTGCCCAAGAGCCGGGAACTGGAGGGCCGCAGCCTCGCCGAATTCAAGCGGCAGCGGGAGCAGGTGGACGAGCTGATGGCCTATGCCAACGCCCCGGCGAGCGTCGCCCAGCGCGCCGAGATGCGCTGAGGCCGCATGCTCGGCCTTCTCGCGATCGTCCTGCCGGTCTTCGGCCTGATCGGCATCGGGTATGCGGCCAGGCGCGCGAACGTCGTCTCGGAGCGGATGGGCGAGGGCCTGTCGGAATTCGTCTTCTCCCTCTCCCTCCCCTGCCTGATCTTCCGCACCCTGGTCCGGGCCGAGATCCCCGACGTCCAGCCCTGGGGCTACTGGATCTCCTACTTCGCCGGGGTCGGCGCGGTCTGGGCCCTCGCCATGCTGATCGGGCGGCGCTTCTTTGCCCTCAAAGGCGTTTCCGCCGTCGTCGCCGGCTTCTCGGCCGGGCAGGCGAACACCGTCTTCGTCGGCGTTCCCATGATCCTCAAGGCCTATGGAGACGAGGGGGCGGTGCCGCTCTTCCTCCTCATCGCCGTGCACCTTCCTGTGACCATGACCCTGGCGACGGTCATGGCCGAGGGGCGGCAGGCGTCTCCGCTCGTGATCGTCCGCCGCCTTGCGACCCACCCGATCGTCATCGGCATTCTCGCCGGCTCGGCCTTCCGGCCCCTCGCCCCGCACCTCCCGGCGCCCTTCTGGCAGGTTGTGGAGCTTCTCGGGAGCGCCGCCGTCCCCTGCGCCCTGATCTCCATGGGCATCGCCCTTCGCCGCTACGGGCTGGAAACGGGCTGGAAGCTCCCCACCGTCATTTCCGGCCTCAAGCTCGTGCTTCACCCGCTCCTGGTCCTGCTCCTGGCGACCCGGGTCTTCGAGATGCCGCCCGTTTGGGCGGGCGTGGCGGTTCTCTTCGCCTCCTGCCCTTCCGGGATCAATGCCTACCTCTTCGCCGAGCGCTATGGGGAGGGAATCGCCCTCGCCTCGAGCGCCGTGACTCTCTCGACCGTGCTCGCCCTCGGAACGACCCTGTTCTGGCTCTACGTGCTGGGCGTGGGCTGAGACCGGAAGCCGAGACGCTGCCGGACCTCCGCGGCCGTGACGCCCCGGGCGCGAAGATCGGCCAGCGCCTCCGAGCGGCGGCTCTTCGACAGCTTGTCCCCCGTATCGTCGAAAATCAGCCCGTGGTGGTGATAGAGTGGCGTCGGCAGGCCGAGGAGGCGCTGGAGCAGGACGTGCAGATCGGTCGCCGCCTCGAGATCCTTCCCGCGGACCACGTGACTCACGCCCTGCAGCGCGTCGTCCACGACCACGGACAGGTGGTAGCTCGTGGGAATGTCCTTGCGGACGATCACGGCGTCGCCCCAACGGGCCGGCTGCGCGGCCACCTTCTCCTGAGCCCCCTCCCGGTCGAACCGGATGTAGAAGAGGGGGCGCGGCGCCTGTGCGAGAGCGGATTCCATGTCGATTCGCAGGGCATGCGGCTCGCCCGCCCCGACCCGGCGCGCCACGTCGTCCGCGCCGAGCCCCCGGCAGGTCCCGGGATAGAGGGGGGCGCCGTCCGGATCGCGCGGCCAGGGACGGCCCGTGCTCTCCCGCTGCGCGACGGCCTCGGCCAGCATCCTGCGGGAGCAGAAGCACGGGTAGAGCAGTCCCCTCTCCCGCAACCTGGCGGCACTGGCGCGATAGAGAGCGAAATGGTCGGACTGCCGGCGGACCGGCTCCTCCCACCTGAGGCCCAGCCAGGTCAGATCCTCGAAGATCCCCTCGACGAAAGCCGGGCGGCAGCGGCCGAGGTCGATGTCCTCGATGCGCAGGAGCAGCCGCCCCCCGAAGCGCTCGGCGAAATCGGCGTTCAGGAGCGCGGAATAGGCGTGCCCCAGATGGAGGCGGCCGTTCGGGCTGGGCGCGAACCGGAAGGTCGGCACAAAGGACATGCGCGCAATCCCTCGAACCCGCCGACGAGCCGCCGGCTATGTCAGCCGCGAGCGGCCTTCAGGGCCATCTGCGCTCCGGAACGGAGCAGGGCGGTGTCGCTGGCGATGGAGACGAGCTGGAAGCCGCGGCGGGCGAGCTCGAAGGCCCGCTCCCCGGAAGGGGCATAGACGCCTGCGATCTTGCCGGCGGCGCGGGCGCGGGCGAGGGCATGATCGAGCGCCTTCTCGACCGCCGCGCTCGCCGGATCCAGCTCCCGGCCCTGGGAAAGGCCGATGGAGAGATCGGACGGGCCGATGAAGATGCCGTCGATCCCGGCCACGTCCAGGATCCCGTCCACGATCTCGAGGGCCTCGCGGGTCTCGATCATCGCCAGCGCCAAGGACAGGCCGTTGCCGGCCCTGAAATACTCTCCCGGCTGAAGGCCTGTGAGGCTCAGCGCGCCGTGCGGTCCCCAGCTCCGCTCGCCGAGGGGCGGGAACTTCATCACGGCGGCGAACCGGCGGGCATCCTCGAGGGTGTTGATCATGGGCGCGATGACGCCCGCGGCGCCCGCGTCGAGGAGCCGGGATGCCGTGGCGAACTCGCCGACCGGGATCCGCGCCACCGCGGGCTTGCCGGCAGCCGCGATGAGGGGAATCGCCCGGACGGCCGCCGCGAAGTCGACGGCTCCGTGCTGCATGTCGATGACCACCGCATCGAAGGCCTCCCGCGCCAGAACGCCGGGAATCGACGGATCCGGCAATCCGCACCAGGCGGCAAGGGCGGGGGGCCCGGCCTTAAGACGGTCGGGGAGCGGCGGGTGCAGCGACATGGAGGAACCTTGGTTTGCAGGCGAGAAGAGCGAAAGCCCGGACCGCTCGGGCCCGGGCCGTTAGGGAGAGGTCAGCGTCCCGCCTTGATCTCGTCGACGGCGCGGGCCATCTGCTCGTGCAGGATCCGGCCCAGCTCGCTCTCGCCGACCGGCTTGCCCGCCGCTTCGAGATCGGCCCGGACCTTGCGGATCACGTCGGCATCCCCCACCTCTTGGAAATCGGCCAGCACGACGCTCTTGGCGTAATCTTCCGCCTCCGCGCCCGCCTTGCCGAGCTGGGCTGCGGCCCAGAGGCCGAAGAGCTTGTTGCGGCGAGCGGTCGCCTTGAAACGAAGTTCCTCATCGTGTGCAAACTTCTTCTCGAATGCGTCCTTGCGCTCGTCGAAGGCGGTCATAGAGTTTTCTCCCGGTTTGTGCTTTCTGCGATATAAAGGCGCACAAGCGCCGCCGCCAGAGGCAACTCCATTCGAAAAGCAGCCCCGGAGCCGGCCAGGACCTCGGCCGAACTCCTTCCGTTGTGCTCGGCTGAGGGATCGGATAGGTTGCGCCCAAGCCGGGGACGGTCCCGATCGGACTCGCGCCAGCCGCGGATCTGTACATGTTATCAAGGAGCCACGGCCATGGATTTCCTCAAACCACGGTATACGCCTATGAATCGCCGCCGTCGCATTTATGAGGGCAAGGCGAAGGTCCTCTATGAAGGGCCGGAGCCCGGAACGCTCATCCAGCACTTCAAGGATGATGCCACCGCCTTCAATGCCAAGAAGCATGAAGTGATCGACGGCAAGGGCGTCCTCAACAACCGGATCTCGGAATACATCTTCCAGAACCTGAACGACATCGGCGTCCCGACCCACTTCATCCGCCGCCTGAACATGCGCGAGCAGCTGATTCGCGAGGTGGAGATCATCCCCCTCGAGGTTGTGGTCAGGAACGTCGCCGCCGGCTCCCTGGCCCAGCGCCTCGGGCTCGAGGAAGGCACCCAGCTGCCGCGCTCGATCATCGAGTTCTACTACAAGAACGACAAGCTCAACGACCCGATGGTCTCGGAGGAGCACATCACCGCCTTCGGGTGGGCGACGCCCCAGGAGATCGACGACATCATGGCCCTGGCCATCCGCGTCAACGACTTCCTCTCCGGGCTCTTCCTCGGCGTCGGCATCCGTCTCGTGGACTTCAAGATGGAGACCGGCCGCCTCTGGGAAGGCGACCTGATGCGGATCGTCGTCGCCGACGAGATCTCCCCGGATTCCTGCCGTCTCTGGGACATCAAGTCCAAGGACAAGCTCGACAAGGACCGCTTCCGCCGCGACATGGGCGGTCTCGTCGAGGCCTATTCCGAGGTTGCCCGCCGTCTCGGCATCATGTCCGAGAACGAGAACCCCACCATGAGCGGCCCCCGCCTCGTGCAGTGAGACAGGCACGAGCAGACAGACATGGGAAACCCGGCCCCGCGCCGGGTTTTTTCTTGGCGAACATCGTCGCGGGAGGCCCTCCTTTCTCCTCTGGTCAAGGAGAAACTCCGCCGTCCTTCAGGGCCCTCGCTCCGGAGCGACGCCGCAGGCACCATACCGTCCATAGGGCAGGAGAAAGCCATGCCTCGACCGGACGGCCGTTTCGTGCATAGAAGCGGCCATGCGGCTCCGCTTCACCTGTCCGGTCATCCTTAGCCTCTGCCTCGCCTCCTGCGGCTACATCCCCCGCCCCGTCGAGGGCGTGCCGCCCGGAGCGCCCTGGGAGGCCCTGCCGCTGCGGAAATGGCTGGCGGAAGACCGCGCGGAGCCCATCGCCATGGCGTTCTGCGCGCCGCCGGGATGCGCTCCGGGCCTTGCGGTCGGGGTGGTCAGACTGACCGGGCGGGATGCCGACACGGCCGAGGCCGTCCTCAAGGACCCGTCGGTCCTGGTCCGGGTCCTCCAGGCGCCCTCCCGGAAAGCGGCGTCCGACCGGAAGAGGCCGGTCCGCACCCTGGCCGAGACCGTGCCCCTGGAAGAAGGCGCCCTGCGCGGCTTCGCCATCAGCCTGGCGCCGGCGGACGGGAGCAAGCGCCCCGCCTACGGCGCGGCCCTGGGACGGCGGATGGGAGACGAGCTTCTCGCGGCCCTGGTGGTCGGCGAAGACGAGGCCTCGGTTCGAGCCACCCTCAAAGAGGTCGCAAAGCGCGAACTGGGGCCATGACGCCGTTGTTTCCGAGGCGCTTTCCCTTTATGGCGTGAGCCATCATCCCAAGGACAGGCCGAGGACCTCATGAAAGCCCGCGTCACCGTGACCCTCAAGAACGGCGTTCTCGATCCCCAGGGCAAGGCCATCGAAGGCGCCCTCAAGTCGCTCGGGGTCGAGGGAATCGCCAGCGTGCGCCAGGGCAAGGTCTTCGACATCGAGCTGGACACTTCGGACAAGGCCAAGGCCGAGGCCTCCCTCAAGGCGGCCTGCGAGAAGCTCCTGGCGAACACGGTGATCGAGAACTACCGCGTCGAGCTGACCTGACCGTCGGGCCCGGACCGGATCCGGGCCGCCAGGTTTCGATCCACGCCGAAAGGCGCGATGGCCGGGATGGACCCGGCCGTGACGAGAGAAGGATGAGCCCATGAAATCCGCTGTCATCGTCTTCCCCGGCTCCAATCGCGATGGCGATGTCGTGCGGGCGCTCAGGCTGGCCGGGTCCCAGGTGGAGAAAGTCTGGCACGCCGAGCACGACCTGCCGGCCGGGACGGATCTCGTCGTTCTGCCGGGCGGCTTCTCCTACGGCGACTATCTCCGCTGCGGGGCCATCGCGGGACGGGCTGCGATCATGGACGCGGTCCGGGCCCATGCGGCGCGGGGCGGTCTGGTGCTCGGCATCTGCAACGGCTTCCAGATCCTGTGCGAATCCGGGCTCCTGCCCGGCATCCTCATGCGCAACGCCAATCTCAGATTCATCTGCCACCGCCAGTTCCTGCGGGTGGAGCGCAACGACACCGCCTTCACGCGGGCCTACGGGAAGGGCCAGGCCATCGACGTCTGCGTCGCCCATGGGGAAGGCAACTACACCGCCGACGGCGAAACCCTGAAGCGTCTCGAGGGCGAAGGGCTGGTCGCCTTCCGCTACTGCGACGCCGACGGCCGGGTGACGCCGGACGCCAACCGCAACGGCTCGATGAATTCCATCGCCGGCATCTATTCCGCCAGGCTCAACGTGCTCGGCATGATGCCCCACCCGGAGAACCTGGTCGAGGATCTGGTCGGGGGCACCGACGGGCGCGGGCTCTTCGAGAGCCTGGTGTCTTCCTTCGCAAAGGCCGCATAACGCCTCTTCCGGACGGAAGAGAATCGCAGAGAACGAGACCCCGATGATCCGCAACGACGTCGCCATCACTCCGGAGCTGGTGAAGGAGCACGGGCTCAAGCCCGACGAATACGAGCGCTTCGTGAAGCTGATCGGCCGCACGCCGACTCTCACCGAGCTCGGCATCGTCTCCGCCATGTGGAACGAGCACTGCTCCTACAAGTCCTCCCGCATCCACCTGCGCGGCCTTCCGACCCAGGCGCCATGGGTGATCCAGGGACCGGGCGAGAATGCCGGGGTGATCGACATCGGCGACGGGCTCGCCTGCATCTTCAAGATGGAGAGCCACAACCACCCCTCCTTCATCGAGCCCTATCAGGGCGCGGCGACGGGCGTCGGCGGGATCCTGCGCGACGTGTTCACCATGGGCGCGCGCCCCATCGCGGCCCTGAACTTCCTGCGGTTCGGCGAGCCCGGCCATCCCAAGACCCGCCACCTCGTCGCGGGAGTCGTCGCCGGCATCGGCGGCTACGGCAATTCCTTCGGCGTCCCGACGGTCGGCGGCAGCGTCGGTTTCGACAGGCGCTACAACGGCAACATCCTCGTGAACGCCATGGCGGTGGGGCTCGCCCGCACGGACGAGATCTTCTACGCCAAGGCCACGGGCGTGGGGAACCCGATCGTCTATCTCGGCTCCAAGACCGGACGGGACGGCATTCACGGCGCCACCATGGCCTCGGCCGAGTTCGACGACGCCTCCGAGGAGAAGCGCCCCACCGTCCAGGTGGGCGACCCCTTCGCGGAGAAGCTTCTGCTGGAGGCCTGCCTGGAGCTGATGAAGTCCGGCGCGGTCATCGCGATCCAGGACATGGGCGCGGCGGGCCTGACCAGCTCCGCCGTCGAAATGGGCGCCAAGGGCAACCTCGGCATCGAGCTCGACCTCGACAAGGTCCCCTGCCGCGAGGAGGGCATGACGGCCTACGAGATGATGCTCTCGGAGAGCCAGGAGCGGATGCTCATGGTGCTGAAGCCCGGCATGGAGCAGCAGGCGGAGGCCATCTTCCACAAATGGGGGCTGGACTTCGCCGTCATCGGCAGGACCACGGACACCCTGCGCTTCGTGATCAGGCACCAGGGCGAGGTGATGGCCGACCTCCCGATCAAGGAGCTCGGCGACGAGGCTCCCGTCTATGACCGCCCGTGGGTGGAAAGCCCGAAACAGCCGGTCGTCGAGCCTTCGAGCGTGAAGGCTCCCGTGTCGGCGGCCGAAGCCCTTCTGAAGCTCGTCGGCTCGCCGGACCAGTGCTCCAAGCGCTGGGTGTGGGAGCAGTACGACCACCTGATTCTCGGCAACACCGTGCAGATGCCGGGCGGCGATGCCGCCATCGTGCGCGTGGAGGACGGGCCGAAGGGTCTCGCCCTCACCACCGACGTGACGCCCCGCTACTGCGAAGCGGATCCGGTGGAAGGCGGCAGGCAGGCGGTGGCGGAAGCCTGGCGGAACATCACCGCGGTCGGCGGCCTGCCGCTCGCGATCACGGACAACCTGAACTTCGCCAGCCCCGAGCGCCCCGAATCCATGGGCCAGTTCGTGGGCTGCCTGAGGGGCATCGGCGAGGCGTGCCGGGCGCTCGACTTCCCCGTCGTGTCCGGCAACGTCTCCCTCTACAACGAGACCAACGGCCAGGGCATCCTGCCGACCCCGGCCATCGGCGGCGTCGGCCTCCTCGACGATGTGTCGGCGCACGCCTCCATCGGCTTCAAGCGGGAGGAGGACGTCCTCATCCTCATCGGGGCCACGGACGGCTGGCTCGGCCAGTCCGTCTACCTGCGGGATGTCTGCGGCCGGGAGGAGGGAGCTCCTCCCCCGGTCGATCTCGCCGCGGAGAAGCGCAACGGCGACTTCGTGCGCCAGCTGATCCGTTCCGGACAGGTGGACACCGCGCACGACCTGTCCGACGGCGGGCTTGCGCTCGCCCTCGCGGAAATGGCCATGGCCGGCGGGATCGGCGCCGTCGTGGCCAGCGCGCCGGACGACCTGCCGCTCCATGCCTTCCTGTTCGGCGAGGATCAGGCCCGCTACCTCCTGGCGGTTCGGCCCGACGATGCGGCGGACATCCTCTACGAGGCGAACGCCGTCGGCGTGCCGGCGATGATCCTCGGCGTCACCGGAGGCGATTCGTTGATTCTTCCGGGCGGAGAGGCCATATCGGTGGCCGAACTGAAGGCAGCGCACGAATCCTGGCTGCCGGACTACATGGCCGGCAAGGCCTGAGGAACTGACACGATGCCCATGGATGCCCGCGATATCGAAGCCATGATCAAGGCGGCCCTGCCCGATGCCAGGGTCGAGATCAAGGACCTCGCCGGCGACGGCGATCATTATGCCGCCACGGTGATTTCCGAAGCCTTCAAGGGCAAGGCGCGGGTCCAGCAGCACCAGATGGTCTATGCCGCGCTGCAGGGCCGCATGGGTGGGACGCTGCATGCCCTTGCGCTGACGACCCAGGCCCCCGACAATTGACGCAGCCCGGCGCCTTGACCGCCGCGGAACAGGAGAACCCTATGACCGACGCCCGCCAGGTGATCGACAACGAAGTGAAGTCCAACGACGTGGTGCTCTTCATGAAGGGCACGCCCCAGTTCCCCATGTGCGGGTTCTCGGGCCAGGTCGTCCAGATCCTGAACTATCTCGGCGTGCCGTTCAAAGGCATCAACGTGCTCGAGGACGAGGCGATCCGCCAGGGAATCAAGGACTATTCCAACTGGCCGACCATTCCGCAGCTCTACGTGAAGGGCGAGTTCATCGGCGGCTGCGACATTACCCGGGAAATGTTCCAGGCCGGCGAGCTGCAGCAGCTCTTCGCCGACAAGGGCATCAAGCTCCAGCAGAGCGCCTGACCGGAACGAATCGAAAGCGGACCCATGAAGCGGGGCTCCGGCCCCGCTTTTTTTGTTGCGCTGGGAGCCCGGAAGCCATGCGGTTTATGTCGCATTCCGTGAAGCCGCCAAGCTCGGTACATGAGACTGAGACACGGCCGTCCATAACAACAGAACCGGGCGGCGCAATGGGGGTCTTCCATGTTCGAGACAGAGGCGACGAACGTCGTCCCGTTCAAGCCGCGCAAGCCGGCCGCACAGCACCATCCCAGAACCCTGATCGAGCGCATCTATGCCGCGGGCTCGCTGTCCGTGCGGGCGGACGACGTCGCCACCAAGACGGCGGCCAGGATGCTGCAGCGCCTCGGCTTCCTCGTGATCGAATCCATCTCGGCCGACGGCACCCTGCACCCGCTCGGGCCCGGCGAGACCCGGAACGCCATGGACCGCCCCTGGCGGCTCTCCAAGCCCGCCTTCTCGGGCGAACCCGGCCTGCCCGACGGCGAAGGGGCGTTCCGGTTCTAAGGACCTTCCGTCCTCAGAATCTGAATGTCCGGCCGCTAAGGCGAGCTTTCCTCCTCGCGGAGAGCGATTCGCCACGCCGCCACCGTCCTGGCATGACGCAGGAAGTCCGGTCGATGCGAAGGGTTCCTACGACCTGCCAAGGGCCATCTGGACGAAGGTCAGCGCACCCGGCGAGGCCCATTCCGCGGGGCCCTTGAGGAGCGCGATCTCGCAGCCGTCCGGATCGACCATCAGGGTGGTCGGCAGGCCGACCACGTGCCCCGACTTCTGGAGCACCTGCAGCACCTTGCCCGATGGATCGGCGTAGTAGGCGAGGTTGCGGATGCCGTTCTCCTGGAGCCAGGCCTTGGGCCTCTCCGCGTTGCGGGTGTCGACGTTCACCGCCACCACTTCGAAATCCTTGCCGCCCCGTTCGGCCTGAAGCTTGTCGAGCGCGGGCATTTCCTCGCGGCATGGCACGCACCAGGTCGCCCACAGATTGACGAGGATCGTCTTGCCCCGGAAGTCCTGAAGGCTCCTGGGCCGACCGTCGGGACCGTTGAAGGCGATGGCCGGCGGAGGCTTCGGGCTGCCGCTCACGTTCACGGCCGCCAGTTCCCCCTTCGCCAGGGGCCTGAGCCGGTCGGCGACGGCCCGCGAAGCCTTGCATTCGGCAGCGGCCCCGCCGCCGACCTGCCCGGAAGAAAGGCCGTACCAGCCGGCACCGGCCGCGACGGCGAGAAGAGCCAGGCCCGCCATCCAGGGGAGGAGCCGGGCCGGACGGGTTGGAGGTGTCGTGGTCATGGGCCGGATGTGGCGCGTTTCTGCCTTACGCTCAAGCCCCGCCGTCCGGGGAAGCCCCTGCCTTTCCATCACGATCCCGTGGCGCCGCCGCGCCCGGGTCCGCGCTCGCGCCGATTCCCGCTCGCGGGGACAGCCGCTCCCCCTCGCATCCGGCCCGGGTTCCCGTTATGGTGCGGCCACGTTTGGGAGCCACCGATGCCGTCCAGTTCTACCTTCCCCCGTATCGCGTTGATTGCCGGCCTCCTCGCCGTCGGCCTTTCGGCCTGCGGCCGCAGGGGCGCGCTGGAGCCGCCGCCGGATCCCTCGGCCCCCCAGCAGAAGGCCAGCCAGGCCACGCCCGAGGGCGCCCTGCCCTCGCCGGTCGGAACGACCGGTTCCAAGACCCCGAATCGCGGCTTCACGATCCCGAAGGACCGCTTCATCCTCGACCCGATCCTCTGAGGCGGGGACCGTTTCCCTCATCCCGCGCCGCGCGTCCTCACGAGCGAGGAGCGGCGGACCTTTTCGAGAAAGCGCTTCAGGCCCCCATGCATCACTTCAGCTACCGTGAGGGAAGCCTCCATGCCGAGGATGTCGACCTGCGCCAACTGGCGCGCGAGGTCGGAACGCCCTTCTACTGCTATTCCTCGGCGACCCTCGAGCGGCACTACCGCGTCTTCGCCGAGGCCTTTGCCGATACGGACGCCCTGGTCTGCTATGCGATGAAGGCCAACTCCAACCAGGCGGTCCTGCGGACCCTGAGCCGCCTCGGCGCCGGCATGGACATCGTCTCCGAGGGCGAGCTCCGTCGGGCCCTCGCGGCAGGCGTGCCGGGAGAACGGATCGTCTTCTCCGGCGTCGGCAAGACGAAGACGGAGATGGCGTTCGCCCTGGACAGCGGCATCCTGTGCTTCAACGTGGAATCCGAGCCCGAGCTCGAGGCCCTCTCCGAGGTCGCCGCCTCGAAAGGCAGGCGGGCGCCGATCTCCATCCGGATCAATCCGGACGTGGACGCGAAGACGCACCGGAAGATCTCCACCGGCAAGTCCGAGAACAAGTTCGGCATTCCGATCAGCCGCGCCCGCGAGGTCTACGCCCATGCCGCACGGCTGAAGGGAATCGAGATCACCGGCGTCGACATGCACATCGGCAGCCAGATCACGGATCTCGAGCCGTTCGACAATGCGGGCGCCCTGCTGGCGGAACTGGCCCGCGACCTGATGGCGGACGGCCATCGGCTGCACCACATCGACTTCGGAGGCGGCCTGGGCGTCCCCTACCGCAGCGACAACGAACCGCCGCCCGACCCGCAGGCCTATGCGCGGATCGTCAAGCGCCACACGAAGGATCTGGGCCTGAAGCTCGTCTTCGAGATGGGGCGCCTCATCGCCGGCAATGCCGGGATCCTGGTGACGCAGGTGATCTACGTGAAGGAGGGCGAGGGGAAGACCTTCGTCATCGTCGACGCGGCCATGAACGACCTGATCCGCCCGACGCTCTACGACGCCCATCACGAGATCAGGCCGGTCGCGGAGCCGGGCCGCAACCTGCGCCACATCGTTGCCGACGTGGTCGGGCCCGTCTGCGAGACCGGCGACTACCTCGCCCTGTCCCGCGACATGCCGGAGGTCAAGGCGGGCGATCTCCTGGCCCTGATGACCGCCGGCGCCTATGGGGCGGTCACCTCCAACACCTACAACACCCGCCTCCTGATCCCCGAGGTCCTCGTGCGGGGGGCCGACCGCGCCGTGGTCCGGCCGCGCCCCTCCTATGAGGAGCTGATCGGAATGGATCGCATTCCCGACTGGCTCGCGTAGCTCACGGGGACGGACCCGACACCCCTCCCGCGAGGATGTGCGGCGCTGCCGCGGGGCCTTCCGGATCGGAGCTCCGCCGCACCGGCCGTCAAGAGGTCATGTGCCCATATGACCGCTGGTCCTGAGGCGAAGCCGTGCTAGCTTTGTTGACGGGGGTGTGCGCGGGAAACCGCATCGCGGGAGATTCATGGGATGAGCGGAAGCCCGAACCCATCGCCGGCCCCGGATGTCCTGAACAGACGGTTCAGCCGCCTCGTCTCCCGCGCACGGTGGGCTCTCTGGCTGGAGCAGGCCTGGCCGCGGCTCTGGGTCCCCGTGGCCATCGTCCTCGCCTTCCTGAGCCTTTCCTGGCTCGGCCTCTGGCTCGAGACGCCGCCTTTCTGGCGCAAGGCCGGCCTGCTGGCCTTCGGCGCCGCCTTCCTGGTCTCGCTCTGGCCGCTTGCCCGGCTGCGCCTGCCGGGCCGCGGATCCGCCCTCGACCGGCTCGACCGGGACACCGGGCTCCGTCACGGACCGGCCCGGGCCCTCGACGACACTCTCGCCCTCGGTTCGAACGATCCGGGCTCCCGGGCCCTCTGGAGCCTCCATCGCCGCCGGGCGGAGGAAGCGGTCGGACGGATGCGCGTGGCGCCGCCCGACCCGGACATGCCGCGCCATGACCGTTTCGCCCTGAGGGCCGCCGCCGTGCTGTCCGTGATCGCCAGCGCCTTCGTGGCCGGCCCGGAGATCGGCTCCCGCCTGGCCGCCGCCTTCGACCGGAGCGCCCCCGGCGCCGGCGCTCCCGGCTTCCGCATCGACGGGTGGATCGATCCGCCCCTCTACACCCGGACTCCGCCGCTCATGATCGACCTGGCGAAAGGCCAGCACCTCAAGGCGCCGGCCCGCTCGACGGTCGTCATCCGCGTCGCCGGCGAGGGCCATGCCGAGATCAGCCCCGGCAAGGGCCTCGCGGCGCTGCCGCCGAAGGGCGGGCAGCGCGCCGATCTGCGCGAGGAGCGCTTCACGCTCGAGAACAGTGCCGACCTGACGGTCCGGACGGGACTTGCCAGCAGCGTCACGCTCTCCATCGAGGCGGTTCCCGACCGGCCTCCGGAGGTGACTTTCGCCGGCCCGCCGGAGGTCAACCCGCGCGGCGTCTTCACGCTCGCCTACAAGGCCAGGGACGATTACGGCATCGCCTCGGCGGAGGGCCTGGTTGAGAAGAGCAAGGGACCGCGGGAACGGTCCCTCGTGCAGGCTCCCACGATCGCCCTCGCCCTTCCGCCCCATGACGAGAACGCGCCCGAGACCCGCTCGCCGGTGGACCTCACCAACCATCCCTGGGCGGGCGCTGCGGTGAAGCTGCGGCTTCGGGTGAAGGACGAGGCCGGGCAGGAAGGGCTGAGCGAGACCATCGACTTCACCCTGCCGCAGCGCCCCTTCGTCAATCCGCTGGCCAAGGCCCTGGTGGAGCAGCGGCGGAACCTCGTGCTCTCGCCGGACGACCGCAAGAGGGTCCAGACGGCTCTCGACGCATTGCTGATCGCGCCCGAGAGCTTCACGCCGCAATGGGGCGTGTTCATGGGACTGCGCCTCGCCTCCGAGCGGCTCCGCCGCGCCCGCAGCGACCAGGACCTCCTCGACGTGGCCGACTGGCTCTGGACCATGGCGCTGCAGATCGAGGACGGGAACCTTTCCGACGCGGAGCGCGACCTGCGCGCCGCCCAGGAGCGCCTGAAGGACGCGATGGAGCGGGGCGCCACCGACGACGAGATCCGCCGCCTGACGGAGGAACTGCGTCAGGCCATGGACAGGTTCCTGCGGGAGTTCGCGGAGCGCATGCAGCAGAATCCGCAAGGGCAGGATCGGGACCAGCGCCAGGCGGACCGGGTGATCACGCAGGACGATCTCAACCGGATGCTCCGCCAGATGGAGGACGCCATGCGCCGCGGCGACATGGCCGAAGCCCAGCGCCTCCTCGAGGAGCTGCGGAACATTCTCGACAATCTTCAGATGGCGCGCCCCGACAACCGCATGACAGATCCCCTCGGCCGGGAGATGAACCAGGCCATGCGGGACCTCGAGGACATGGCCCGCGAGCAGCAGAGGCTGCGCGACGAAACCTTCCGGGACGGCCAGGAGCGTCGCATGCAGCAGGGCGAACGCAACCGCCAGGGACAGGGGCAGCGCCAGGGACAGCGCCGGCGGGGCCAGCAGGGCCAGCAAGGCCAGAACCAGGAGGATGCGGAGAACGGCCGGGGCGGCGGGGACCAGCAGGACCCGCTCGGCCTCAACCAGCGGCAGCAGGCCCTGCGGGAACGGCTGCAGGAACTGCAGCGGCGCATGCAGGGCATGGGCATGGAGAACGAGCAGGGCCTGGGCGATGCCGAACAGGCCATGCGGGAGGCTGAGAATGCCCTCGGCCAAGGACAGAACGGGGACGCCGTCGATGCCCAGGGCCGGGCCCTCGAAGGATTGCGGCGCGGCATGCAGGGCATGGCCCAGCAGATGCAGCAGGGACCGGGCAACGAGCAGGCCGGCGATCAGCCCGGACAGGGAAATCCGCAAGGGCAGGGGCGGGCCGATCCGCTCAACCGGGATCCCCTCGGCCGCCCGACGCGGAACAGGGATTATTCCGACGGCAATGTCCGCGTTCCCGGCGTGGATGAATCGGCCGCGGCGCGCGCGGCGCGAATCTTGGAGGAATTGCGCCGAAAACTTGGCGACCCCGCCCGCCCGCAGGAGGAACTGGACTATTTCGACCGCCTGCTGCGGCGCAACTGAGGCACCGTCGCTCTTGCCTTGCCGCGAGGTTCGGGCCAGGGTCCGCTGCCTCGCCCAGGAATCGCCATGACCGATTTGTCCGACATGATCGTCTTCGCGGCCGTTCTGGCCGTCGCCTTCGTGCTCCTGCTGGGGCTCGTGAACATGCTGCGCGGCGGCAGCGCCAACCGCTCCCAGCAGCTCATGCGAATGCGCGTCCTGCTCCAGTTCCTCGCCATCGTGATCATCATGGGGATCATCTGGTGGAGAGCGGCCTAGCTTGCCCCATATTGACACTTTCTCGCCACCGTTCTTTATAAGACACCGTTAGGCATAGCTGCTTCGCGGCTCTCTCGATTTCAGAATGGGTTTCTTGATGCGCTCCGGCATTGCGACGGGCCTTGGCCTTCTGGTCTTTACGACCCTGGGAGCATCCGGCGCCCACGCAGCCGACGCGAAACGCCCTTCCCCAACGGCATATCCGGCGGCCACCCAGCCGAGCCTTCTTTCCGAATTCCGGATCGGCTTCTCCGCCCAGGATCCCTGGGGACCTGAGGGACGCGACGGGTCCGCGAACCTGACCGGCGAGATCCTGTTCGCGAAGCCGTTCACGGCATCCGACCTCTTCACCAGCTACTTCATCCCCCGCCCCCATATCGGCGGCAGCCTCAACTTCGACGGCCGCACCAGCTTCGCCTATGCGGGCCTGACCTGGACCTTCAATCTCACGCCCACGTTCTTCGTGGAAGGCTCCCTCGGCGGCGCCATCCATAACGGAGAGAAGAATCCCTATGGGCTGTCCGGCCATCATCAGGCCCTCGGCTGCTCTCCGCTCTTCCGCGAGTCCGGCTCCGTCGGCGTGCGGCTTTCGGCCAACTGGAGCGTGATGGCCACCGTCGAGCACCTGTCCAACGCGGGAGCCTGCTCCGAGAACCGGGGCCTCACCAACATCGGCGCCCGCGTCGGCTACACCTTCTGATCCAACCTCCCAGCCAGGGGGTGAGCATGGTCGTCCTGAACCGCATCTACACCCGAACGGGCGATAACGGCACGACGGCGCTGGCCGCTGGCGGCCGGAGGCCGAAATACGATCTTCGCGTCGAAGCCTACGGAACGGTGGACGAGACCAACGCCTGCATCGGCATGGCGCGGCTCCACACCGCCGACCACGAGATCGACCCGATGCTGGCGCGCATCCAGAACGATCTGTTCGATCTGGGCTCCGATCTCGCCACCGTCGAGACCGGCAAGCCCCTGCCCTACGAGCCTCTGCGCATCACGCAAGGACAGGTCGACCGCCTCGAACGGGAGATCGACCGGCTCAACGAGCACCTGTCCCCGCTTCGCTCCTTCGTCCTCCCGGGAGGAACGGCCGCTGCGGCCGCCCTGCATCTGGCGCGGACCGTCTGCCGGCGCGCCGAGCGGCGCGTCGTGGAGCTCATGGACAAGCCCGACGAGGTCGTCTCCGCCGAGAGCGTGAAGTACCTCAACCGCCTCTCCGACTTCCTCTTCGTGGCCTCACGATACGTCAACGATAAGGGTCGGATCGACGTCCTCTGGGTTCCGGGCCAGAACCGCTGAGGGCGAGCGATGTTTCTCCCGCTCCACGACGGCGTTCCCCTCAAGAACATGAAGACGCCGACGGGGACGCGGATCCTGCTGCTCGCCTGCGGGGCGGCCTATCTCCTGACCTTCTACGGCCCTCTGGGCCCCGATGCGACGATTGCCGGCCTCGGCCTGATTCCCTCCGTCCTGTTCGGCACGGAGATCCTGCCGGAAGGCTATCCTTTCGTGCCCGTGCCGCTGACGCTCCTCACCAACGTCTTCCTTCACGTCTCTCTGTTCCACCTTCTCGGGAACATGCTCTTTCTCTGGGTGTTCGGCGACAACGTGGAGGATGCGATGGGGCATGGGCGCTTCCTCGTGTTCTTCCTCCTGTGCGGGGGCTTTGCGAGTCTCGTGCATGCCCTGATCGAGGCGGACTCGCACCGGCCCCTCGTGGGCGCCTCCGGCGGCGTCTCCGGGGTGGTTGCCGCCTATCTCATCCTCTATCCGCGCGTCCGGATCTGGGGGCTGTTCCTGAAGGGGATTCCCCTGCGCCTTCCCGCCTACTGGGCCATCGGGTTCTGGTTCGTCCTGCAGTTCGCCTCCGCCTTCTTCGGCGAGGACCGGGGCGTGGGCTGGTTCGCCCATCTGGGAGGCTTCGTGGCAGGGGCTCTGCTCATTCCCCTGATGCGTCATCGCTACGATCCGTTGCTGGCACGCATCGAGACGCAGGAAATGAAGGCGCCGCGTTGACAATCGGACGTCGCCCGCTACGGTCCCCTGCATCTTTCCTACCTGTCCGGAGAGCTGGCTCGGAACCGCATCCGGATCCGACCTTTCGATGAGGGCCCACGGATGAAGTTACTTGTGGCGGTTAAGCGGGTTGTTGACTACAACGTGAAGATCCGGGTGAAGGGGGACGGCTCTGGGGTGGAGCTGGCCAACGTCAAGATGTCGATGAACCCCTTCGACGAGATCGCGGTCGAGGAGGCGATCCGCCTCAAGGAGGCGGGCACGGCCGGCGAGGTGGTCGCGGTGTCGATCGGCCCGGCCCAGGCCGCCGAGACGCTCCGCACCGCCCTGGCCATGGGCGCCGACCGCGGCGTTCTGGTCAGGACCGACGCCCCGGTCGAGCCGCTCGCCGTCGCCAAGCTCCTCAAGGCGGTGGTCGCGCAGGAGAAGCCCGACCTCGTCCTGCTCGGCAAGCAGGCCATCGACGACGACGCCAACCAGACCGGCCAGATGCTCGCGGCGCTGCTCGGCTGGCCGCAGGGCACCTTCGCCTTCAAGGTCGCCGTGAACGACGGCAGCCTCGAGGTCACCCGCGAGGTCGACGGCGGCCTGCAGACGCTCGCGCTCACCCTGCCGGCGGTGGTCACCACGGACCTGCGCCTCAACGAGCCGCGCTATGCGAGCCTGCCCAACATCATGAAGGCCAAGAAGAAGCCCCTCGACGAGACCACGCCCGAGGCGCTCGGCGTCGACATCGCGCCGCGCCTGACGGTGCTCAGGACCGCCGAGCCGGGCGGGCGCAAGGCCGGGATCAAGGTCGCCTCGGCGGCCGAGCTCGTGCAGAAGCTCAAGACCGAAGCCGGCGTGCTCTGAGGAGGAGGAAGACCATGACCACGCTGCTGATTGCCGAGCACGACAACGCTCAGCTCAAGGACGCCACCCACAAGGCGCTCTCCGCCGCCCGCGCGCTCGGCGCGCCGGTGCATGTGCTGGTGGCCGGCGCCGGCGCCCGCGCCGCGGCCGAGGCCGCCGCGCGGCTCGAAGGGGTGGACAAGGTGCTGCTCGCCGACAGTCCGGCCTATGCGCACGGGCTGGCCGAGCCGCTGGCGGCGCTGATCGTGGCGCTGGCGGGGCCGTACGGGGCGCTGGTGGCGCCGGCGACGGCGAGCGGCAAGAACGTGATGCCGCGGGTGGCGGCGCTGCTCGACGTGATGCAGGTCTCGGACATCGTCAAGGTGGTGGCGCCCGACACCTTCGAGCGGCCGATCTATGCCGGCAACGCGCTCCAGACGGTGCGCTCGAACGACGCCAAGAAGGTGATCACGGTGCGCACCGCCGCCTTCCCGGCGGCGGGCGAGGGCGGCGCGGCGCCGATCGAGGCGGTCGGCCCGGCGGAGGATCCGGGGGTGTCGCGCTTCAAGGGCGAGGAGATCGCCCGGTCCGACCGGCCGGAGCTGACCTCGGCGCGGATCGTGATCTCGGGCGGGCGCTCGCTCGGCTCGGCGGAGAACTTCAAGACCTACATCGAGCCGATCGCCGACCGGCTCGGGGCGGCGATGGGGGCGAGCCGGGCGGCGGTGGACGCCGGCTATGCGCCCAACGACTGGCAGGTGGGGCAGACCGGCAAGGTGGTGGCGCCGGATCTCTACATTGCGGTGGGGATCTCGGGGGCGATCCAGCATCTGGCCGGGATGAAGGATTCCAAGGTGATCGTCGCGATCAACAAGGACGAGGAGGCGCCGATCTTCCAGGTCGCCGATTACGGCATCGTCGGCGACCTCTTCGCCGTCCTCCCTCAGCTCAACGAAGAATTGACCAAGGCCGGTCACTGAGTCCAGGTATGAGACGGAGCCGGGCGGATTCTCCGCCCGGCGACTTTGAGGCACCGCGCGTGCCCGGGGCAGCAGGCAGATGGGTATCGAGATCAAAACCGTTGGCGTGATCGGCGCCGGCCAGATGGGCAACGGCATCGCCCACGTATGTTCGCTCGCAGGCTTCTCGGTCCGGCTCCATGACGTCTCCGAGGAGCGGATCCACGCGGGCCTCGCCACCATCAACGGCAACATGGCGCGGCAGGTCGCAAAGGAGGCCATCACCGACGCCGAGCGCCAGGCCGCCCTCGCGCGGATCGCCCCTGCCCTGACCTATGAGGACCTGTCCGGCTGCGATCTCGTGATCGAGGCCGCGACGGAGAACGAGGAGGTCAAGCGCAAGATCTTCGCCAACCTGTGCCCGGTCCTGCGCCCGGACGCGATGATCGCGACCAACACCTCGTCGATCTCCATCACGCGGCTTGCCGCCGCGACGGACCGGCCGGAGCGCTTCATCGGCATTCACTTCATGAATCCGGTGCCCGTGATGCAGCTCGTCGAGCTGATCCGCGGCATCGCCACCGAGGACCCGACCTACGAGTCGGCCAAGGAGTTCATCGGCAAGCTCGGGAAGACCGTGACGGTGTCGGAGGACTTTCCCGCCTTCATCGTCAACCGCATTCTTCTGCCGATGATCAACGAGGCGATCTACACCCTCTACGAGGGCGTCGGATCCGTCGACGCCATCGACACGGCCATGCGGCTGGGCGCGAACCACCCCATGGGCCCGCTCCAGCTCGCCGACTTCATCGGCCTGGACACCTGCCTCTCCGTGATGCAGGTCCTCCACGAAGGCCTGGCCGACTCGAAATACCGCCCCTGCCCGCTGCTCGTAAAATATGTCGAGGCGGGCTGGCTCGGCCGCAAGACGAAGCGCGGCTTCTACGACTACCGGGGCGAGAAGCCGGTCCCCACGCGCTGAGGCCGCTTCCGTTCTCCCGAAGCCGCCCTGCCCTGGCGTACAGTCGCAACCGCTGGCATCATGCCGCGCAAACGGGGGGCACGGGGTTCGATGCAGGGCAGGATGAGACGGGCAACGAGGGGCGCGGCCTGCGCGGCCGCGCTGCTGCTTCAGGGTTTGACGGCGTTCGCTCAGCCCTCTTCTCCGCCCCCTGCCGCGCCCGATCCGTTCTGGAACGTCCCCGACCTGGGCTCCCTGCCCGACGACGAGCACGGACGCCTGGTGCGGCGCGGACGCGACCTGATCACCGCGACCTATGCCCATCTCGGCCCGAACGTGCCCGATCCCGCGAAGCGCTATGCGGGCAACAACCTCGCCTGCAGCAACTGTCATCTGGATGCCGGAGCCAAGAAGTTCGGCAACCCGCTCTGGGGGCTGAAGGACCGCTTTCCTCAGTACGACGCGGAGGCCGGCCGGTCGATCTCTCTCGAGCAGCGGGTCAATGCCTGCATGACCCGGAGCATGAACGGCCGCCCCCTGCCCGCGGACGCCCCTGAAATGCGGGCCATGCTGGCGTATATCGACTTTCTGTCGGAGGGGGTGAAGCCGGGCGAGATCCTCACCGGCTACGGCTCGGGGCCGCTGGCCGAGCTCGACCGGCCGGCGGATCCGGCGCGCGGAGCGGCGGTCTACCGCCGGACATGCGCCGTCTGCCACGGCACCGACGGCGCGGGCCTGCGCCGCAGCCTGCCGGCCACGGATCTGGGCTACATGGTGCCGCCCCTCTGGGGCCCGGACAGCTTCAACGACGGGGCCGGGATGAACCGCCTCACGACGATTGCAGGCTTCGTCCACGCGAACATGCCGAACGGCACCAGCTATCTGTTCCCACGCCTTTCGCCGGAGGAGGCCTGGGATGTCGCCGCCTTCGTGGTGTCGCAGCCGCGTCCCCGCAAGGCGGACCTCGACAGGGATTTTCCCGATCTCCTCGAAAAGCCCGCCGACACGCCCTACGGCCCCTACGCCGACGGCTTCCCCCGGGAGCAGCACGTCTACGGCCCCTTCGGGCCGATCCGCGCGGCGATCGCCCGCCTGAAGGCCGAGCGGAGCGGCGCCGCCCCGGAAGGCGCGCCTAAGGCCGGCCAGTAGAAGAAGAGGCGATCTCAGAGCCCTGCGCCGTCCGGCAGCGGCGGCACCGGTTTCCTGTGGGTGCGTCACAGACGCTCCCCCGGCATGCTTCACAACAGCGTCACACTCTCTATAGTCATAATGAAACGGGATGCGGCTCTTCTTCACGAGGAGATGATGTGACGATACACGTCCAGCCTGTTGTGCGCCCGGAGGCCTGCCCGGCCCTCGTCCTCAATGCCGATTACCGGCCGTTGAGCTACTATCCCCTGTCCATCTGGTGCTGGCAGGATGCGATCAAGGCGGTGTTCCTCGACAGGGTCAACATCGTCTCGGAATACGACAAGGTCGTCCGAAGTCCGAGCTTCGAAATCCGCCTCCCCTCGGTCATCTCTCTCAAGACCTACGTCAAACCCTCTCGGAACCCGGCCTTTACCCGCTTCAACGTCTTCCTGCGCGACCGCTTCACCTGCCAATATTGCGGCGCCCACGAAGACCTGACGTTCGATCACGTCATTCCCCGCTCGAAAGGGGGCCAGACGACCTGGGAGAATGTGGTCGCCGCCTGCGCCCCCTGCAATCTGAGAAAAGGCGACCGCATGCCCCACGAGGTCGAGATGTGGCCTCGCCAGCACCCCTTCGCGCCGACCCTGCACGATCTGCATTCCAACGGCCGCCTGTTCCCGCCGAACTACCTCCACGACAGCTGGCTCGATTATCTCTACTGGGACAGCGAACTCGAGCCTTAGCCCGCTACGCCCCGGCCCTTGCCCGCAAGGCAGCCGCCCCGGCGAAGAGCGCCAACGCCACCGAGATCAGGGCGTTCCACCCCGCCAGGGACAGCCCCAGGAACCGCCATGCAGCCTCGCTGCAGCTCACGACCCGGATGTTGGAGAGCTGGCCGAGGAGGTCTCCCACGTTCCCGCCGCCGACCGAAGGTCCGCCGCCGCAGTCGCTCGGCCCGAGCCAGAAGCCCCATTCGACCCCGGCATGGTAGGCCCCCATCCCGGCGCTGACCAGAAAGACGAGGGCGAGGCCCCAAAGGCCGATGCGTCCCCAGCGCGGAGGGGCAATGGCAGCCGCCAGGGCCAGGGGGATGCCGAGATAATAGGGGTTGCGCTGCTCCAGGCAGAGTTTGCAGGGCTGATAGCCCCACACGTGCTGGAATACGAGCGCGCCGCCCACGGTGGCCGCTGCCGCCAGGGCGACGACGAGAGCCGCCTGCCTGATGGTGAGACGGGAGCGCATGGGGACCTCTCTAGAAAAGGTAGCGGAAGGCGACGAAGCCGCCGACGAAGGCCGCAACGGCCAGCGCAGCCACCAGGTTGAAGTGGCGGTCGATCACCGACTTGATCGTCGGGCCGAAGCGGCTCATGAGCAGGGCGATGGCGAAGAAGCGGGCGCCGCGGGTCAGGACCGAGAGCAGAACGAACCAGCCCAGGCTGTAGCCGGCGAAGCCCGAGGTGATGGTCACGAGCTTGTACGGGATCGGCGTCAGGCCCTTGAGCAGGATCACCCAGTGACCGTACTGCGCATAACCGTGCCGGAAGGCCTCCGCGCCCTCCGCGAGCCCGTACAGCCGAAAGAGCCAGGCGCCCAGGGAATCGTAGAGCAGAAGCCCGATGAAATACCCGAGAACGCCCCCGAGCACGGAGGCGACCGTGCAGATCGCGGCATAGGACCAGGCCCGGTCCGGCCGGGCCAGCATCATCGGGACCAGCATGACGTCCGGCGGCACGGGAAAGAAGGAGCTTTCGGCGAAGGACACCGCCGCCAGGGCGTAGGGAGCCGACGGCTTGCCCGCAAGCGAAAGGGTCCAGTCATAGAGGCGTCTGAGCATGGCGATCCGGCATCGGGAACTGTCGGCCCTTTCGGGCCCCGTCCCTTTGAGCACAAGCCGGGCCCGGTGGCGAGGGGGCTCCGGCGTCGCGGTTGCCCGGCACATTGACCGCCCTTCCTGGCCCGTGTTACCTCGGCACTCAGCCTTGCCCCTGTGGCGGAATTGGTAGACGCGCTCGACTCAAAATCGAGTTCCGCAAGGAGTGCTGGTTCGATCCCGGCCAGGGGCACCAAGATCCTCTTGGTTTTGCCATTGCTTCCAGCCTCTTAGAGGACATTGCACGGCGTTCATGGTGATACATGAGGCGGTACGTCGTGGCTTTTCGTTTGCTCGATTCCGGCTTCCTGACCGTAAAGATCCACCCTTCGCCCCTGAAGGATGGAATATTCCTCCATTGCAGACCCATTCCAGAATGCCTCTGGGATCATCAGGGCACCCCTGCAATGCTAGAAGCGCCCCAGATTCTTCGTTAAACTCAGGCACCCAAACCGGCGGGCCTTCTTGACTCAACCCGCTCGACCGGGGCGCCTCAGCTCCAACCAGGGCATAAGGTGGGGAGAAGGAGAGCGCCCAAGGCACCGCCTGCGATGGGCTGTCAGCCGCAGCGCCGATTAACGATCGTCAAGCTGCCGCTGCACGGAACGCAGAGACCCCTCTACCGCCAAAACATTGCTGCTTCATACGATCGACGTAGGCCTTGATGGTCGGCACAGATCGTACATGCTGAGCGACCGGCGTATCCATTGGCCAGTAGACCATCGGAGCAAGCAGTCCGAAAACGGCAGCGTCAAATGAGGTCGCCCGATCCGCCACAAGATAGGGCCGATCTCCCAAAAAGATGGCGAGCGCGTCCACATCGGCGCAGCCCTTCATTCTGATGATCTCAGGAGAATGCCGCGCAAGGCCGCGTGCGTGGAGTTGCTTGCGCATGCGCGAGCGCAGCATGGTGAACACCAATGTCCCGATCACCGGAGGCATCTTGGCCTCCAGGCTCGTCTTCATGTAGGCAGCCCCAGCCGGGTGGACCAGAAGCTCCCATTCCAGCACCTGATGGAAGTGCTCCTCGAACGTTCTGCGCCAGGCATGGCCCAACGCTCTCTGCTCGGGCGTCAAGCCCCGATCGAGGTCCACATCAAACCGCTTGCCGAGCAGGTCGATGATGATCTCGGTATCCCCGAGCCTCTCGCCGTCCATGTCGATCCACGGGTTCTTGCCTTTGGGGCCCTTCCGCGTGTCGTCCTGGAAGACCTGCTCGTAGGGGATCCCAGCCAGGTTGAGCCAGGCCAGGAGCTTGAGATCGAATGGTCCTCCGGCCGGCAGTCCCCAGTCGGGACTGAATGTAAAGATGCGAAGGGCAGGCGTTGACATAGCTCTTACTCCTCTGCCTCGGCAGCGCACCACGCCCTGCCGAATTCCGGTGCATGCCGTCGAGCGCAGCGGCCAAATCCCCTCTGGCTCCGACGTGCGTTCAGGTGGAATGGAAGCGGCTTGTCCGCGAGAACAAGGTGAAGCCGCCCGACATCCCGATGTCCGGTACCTACGTCGAGAGCCGGTGAGTGAGGACGGCGATCTCGCCGATCCTGGTTTCCATGGCGTCCTCCACGCGAGCATCGGTGTGGCCGCCTTCAGTCCCGTCGAGCGTTGGACATGGATCGGATTTGGCCATACATAGATGTGTAGTTAAATTCAGGGCGCCTGTCAATATGGATGCACATAGCTGTGCAATGAAATTAATATGAGCCGAACCTACACCCTCAAGCGCCGCGCCGAGAAACAGGCGGAAACCCGGCAGCGCATCGTCGAGGCGGCCGTGGAGCTGCACAGCAGCGTCGGGCCGGCGCGTACCAGCCTCAGCATGGTGGCCGAGCGCGCCGGCGTTCAGCGGCACACGCTCTATGCACATTTTCCCGACGAGCGGAGCCTCTACATGGCTTGCTCAGGGCTGTCCCTGGAGCGCGATCCCCTGCCCGAGGCCGCCGCATGGCAAAGCATCGCGGACCGGCGCAGCCGGCTCCGGGCGGGCCTTGGTGCGGTTTACGGCTGGTACGAACGCAACGCCGAAATGGCCGCCTGCGTGCTCCGCGACGCCGAGAATCATGCCCTGACAAAAGAGATCAGCGAGCTGCGCTTCGGGCCCTATATGGCCGCCTACCATGAGGTGCTCGGCGCCGGATTGAGCGTGACGCAGCACGGCGTGCTGCGGTTGGCACTCAGTTTCTTTACATGGCGGGCTCTGGTGCGCGAGAGCGGCCTCGAACAAGCTGACGCCGTCGAAGCCATGGTCCATGCTATCGAGTGCGCCGATGGGCCTGAACACATGGCAGCCGGCCGCGGCGCATAGTCCGCGGATGGGCAACGGCGCGGCAAGGAAGGCGGCGGGAGGTGGGCTTGCCCGGAAAGCCGGCCGCAGGCCCCCTCAACGGAGGCTTTTCTCGACGGCCGGTGCGCGGCGTGCCGGCGCCTGGGCATTCCCGCTGACGGTGGCATCGTTGTTGCGGACCAGGTAATAGCCGTAATAGCCCTTCTCGAGGTAGTTGTTGGTCACCGACACGCCCGAGATGGAGCCGCCGTTGAACTGGCCGTCGACATAGACCGTGTAGCCGCCGCCGACCAGGTAGTTGTTGTCGACCTTCACGTTGGAGACCGGCCCGAAGTAGTTGTCGATCATCACCGCCGAGGTCTGGGTGTGGTCGTTGAGCACCGTGTTGTGCTCGATGGTCACGTTCGAAATGCCGCCGTCGACCTCGATGCCGTCGTAATGCGGCGCCCCCGACGCCTTGAGGTCGTGGATGTAGTTGTCGCGGATCGTGGTGTCGCCGCCGTTGAGGGTGATCCCGTTCTCGACATTGTAGATGTTGTTGCGCAGGAAGGTGCCGGTGCCGAGGATGCCGTGCGAGCCCTCGTTGTTGGTGCCGGTGCCGTTGATCTCGTTGTCCTGCACGATCGTGCCGGTGACGCCCGGCTTGATGTACACGCCCCAGTAGCCGGTAAACGTGATCTTGCAGTTCTTCAGCGTCACGTTCGGCGCCTCGATGATCACCGGACCGGTGATGTTCAGGCCCTCAATCACCGCTCCGGCCTTCGTGACCGTCAGACCGCCCGACGGCGTCAGCGTCACACCAGACGGAACCCCCGTGTTCGTCGAATTCGGAAAGGGCCGGCTGCTGCGCAGCGTGTCCCCGGACGCACCGGCAACGGTGCCTGCATTTTCCTCCGCAGAAGATCGATCCGGCTGCGCAGCAAACCGCAAGCCGGACACTCCCGCCATGGCAGCGGAGGAGGGAACCGAGCCGCCACACGGGACGGTCGAAGCGAGCATGAGGACGATGGTGACAATGGCCGGTTCGGACCGACACACGGATTGCAGGAGCCATGCCGCCGTCCACCTCAGCATGCCGCTCCCCTCCGCCCATTCGATCCACGATCACGGTCGTCTTGCCGACGGCAGGCCGTCGCCTGCGGCGAAGCGAATGGCCGCCGGCCTGCCGGGCAAGAGACTCCCTTCAAAAGCCCTCTCAGGCCATGTTTCCGGAGGATGCGGCGGTAGCAATTCGGTATTACGTCGAAGAACGGGCGATCCGAGGGGTCGTCTCGACCAAGCGCAGCGAGCCTTCGTGCGAGAGCTGCCGAGGCGCGGGTTCATCCATTCCATCGCCCGGACGCGACACGCGTGCGGCTTTGTCTCGACCGTTCCGGGCAGCGGCGGCGCGAACCATGGCGGAAGCAGGGGCATCGCGTCCGGCCCGACATCGACGAAAGACGCCCTGCGGGCCTGGGTCCGGCTGGCCTCGCGGGGATCGACCCGCGGCGCCTTGCGCACGGCCGCCGTCACAGCATCCCTGCTTCGATTCCCGGGCTGCACGGAACCCGGCTCCGCCCCGGACCCGGAGGCGAATGCGAGGTTCATCCGCAGCACTTCAGGCGGCCAGGGCCGCCTTCTCCTCCGCGCGGACGCGACGGTGCTCGCGGAGCATGTTCTGCACGCGCATCGGCCAGTGCACTCCTGCCGGGTGCACCACCCGCCGAAGGGCGCGCGCGTAATCGAGCACGAGCCCGGGCGTCCACGTCATGGCCTCCGCACGCTCCCGCAGCACCGCGGCGAGCCAGAGGTCGGGATTGACCAGGAGCTGCAGGAACCGCCGCCAGACCTTGTCCGTGCCGAGGACCCCTTCCAAGGCGGCTTCCAGGGCGACGGCCACGGCCACGGAGCAGTTGCGGTTCGTCAGGTTGTAGGTGTTGTCCATCCGGTAAGCGGCCCAGACCGCGCGCAGCTTGGCGGCGTTGAAACGCCGGAACTTCACCACGGCATCCGCCTCGCACCAGTTCGCGGCCTCGTGCTCGTAGGAGGGCTGGAAACGCCCCGGCACATCGTTGGCGGCGTCGGCGCGGACCACGCGCGAGAATTCCCCGAGGTTCCGATCGATCTCCACAGCCGGATAATGGCTGATGTAGACGTCCGGCCCGCATTCGAGGGCGGCATGGCCGGTCGAGACCACGCCGTTACGGTCGACTGCCGCGATATAGCGGTCGAACATGGGCCGGGGGCGGACCTCGCCGGCGGCACCGACCGGCGTCCAGACGCGGACGAAAAGGAATTCCGGCGCCTCCTGCCCGGCGAAGGCCGAGGGATCGTGCGGAGGCGGCAGCCACCGCGACCGAGCCAGCAGGGGCCAGGAGCCCGGCCGTGGCGGCAGGCCGCGCAGCCCAAGCGCCAGCCGGAAGAAAGTGAATCCTGAAAGAAAGAGAGCGACGCCGATGCAGAAGGGCACCGTCTTCGTGTAGGAAATGGGCCAGCTGGTGAAGGCGAGCACCGCCAGGCCGATTTCGACCAGCGCCACCGCCGCGACCGTTCTCCACCGCGGATAGCGAACGAAGGAGGCCGCGATCAGCCGGATGGCCCCGTCGAGGAGAAAGGCGATGCCGAAGAGCAGGCTGTTGGCGATGTCGTTGCGCCAGGGCAGATCGACGATCAGGAGCCCGAGCGTCAGCATCACCAGCGCACGCGCAAGAAAGAAACGCCCTCTCCTGCGCCCGAGCCCTGCCGTGACGACAAGGGCCGTCAGGCCTTCCGCAACCAGGAGGTAGCCGAAGGTCTCGGTGACGACGACCGTGACGCCGTCGGCGGCATCCAGCATGATCGCCAGGCCCAGTGCGAGCCAGGCTCCCGCGAGGACAGCCAGCAGCCGCCATTGACGCCGCATGGTTTCGAAACCCATGAGGATGATGGCAAGCCGGATCATGCGGGCCTCTTGCGCCGAGCTTGGGAATATTTTTCGATATCATCCTGCCCGCGGCTCCGGCAAGACGGCTCTCCAAGGCGGCCCTCCAAGGCGGCCCTCCAAGGCGGCCCTCATGGAGCGCTGCGTCCCGACATCCGCGTCGAAAGCCTCAGCCCCGCGTCTCGCCTTTCTGGAGATGGCCGAACACGCTGACCACGTTTTCGTAGACGGGCCGCTTGAAGGGGATGATCAGCTCGGGCAGGCGCCTCATGTCTTCCCAGCGCCATTCGTCGAATTCGGGCCGGTGACGCCCTCCGCCGGGGCGATGGATGTCGATCTCGCTCTCCTCGCCCTCGAAGCGGAAGGCGAACCACTTCTGCGTCTGACCGCGATAACGCCCGCGCCAGGCCCGCCCGGCCACGAGGGAGGGGAGGTCATAGGAATACCATTCGGGCGCCTCCGCCAGGAGCTTCACGGAGCGCACGCTCGTCTCCTCGTAGAGCTCCCGCAGCGCCGCTTGATAGGGCTCCTCGCCGGGATCGATCCCGCCCTGCGGCATCTGCCATGCGTAACCTTCGGCGACCTGATCTCCTCCCCCGTCGGATCGCCTCCGTCCGATGAACACGCGGCCGTCGCGGTTGAGAAGCATGACGCCGACGCAGGCGCGATAGGGAAGATCGGTTCTGGCCTGCAATCCCTTGGCGCTTCTCATCCGACCCGATCCTCCGTTCGTGCTTGTCCGGCTCGAGGCAGCCGGCGGATCATTATGATCGCACGATCGATGCCTTCGGTTCCGACGCAGGCGCCAAGAGTGCCGCGACGCTCCGTGTTGCACAAGCCTTTCCACACCGCCTTCTTCCCGCAACATGAAAAGGCCCGGCGGTTCTGCCGCCGGGCCCGTTGAACGGCGAGAGATGCTTCCGCGATCAGTTCGGGACGTTGGTCGCGTTCGCGGCGCCCTTGCGCACGCCGTGCAGGAAGTCGTAGGCGGCGAGGAGCTGCTTGTCCTTCGCCGGATCCGGCGGGATATAGGCCGAGGAACCGCCGCGCTCTTCCTTGTCGCTGCCGTTCTGCAGGTGCCCGCGCAGACCGGCCTCGCCCTTGGTCTCGTCCTTGCCCTTCAGCTCGTCCGGAACGTCCTGCAGCACCTCCTTGTCCGGATCGATGCCTTTGGCCTGGATCGAGCGTCCCGACGGCGTGTAGTAGCGGGCGGTGGTCAGGCGCACGGCCCCGTTGCCGCCGAGCGGGATGATCGTCTGGACCGAGCCCTTGCCGAAGGAGCGGGTGCCGATCACGGTCGCGCGCTTGTGGTCCTGCAGCGCGCCGGCGACGATCTCCGAGGCGGAGGCGGAGCCGCCGTTCACGAGCACCACCAGCGGCTTGCCCTTGGTGAGGTCCCCCGGCTTCGCGGTGAAGCGCTGGGTATCCTCGGGATTGCGGCTGCGGGTCGAGACGATCTCGCCCCGGTCCAGGAAAGCGTCGGACACCATGATCGCCTGATCCAGGAGACCGCCCGGGTTGTTGCGAAGGTCGATGACGAAGCCGGCCAGCTTGTCGGCCCCGATCTCGCTCGTCAGCTTCTCGATGCCCGTGCGCAGGCCCTCATAGGTCTGCTCGTTGAACTGGGTGATGCGCAGAACGCCGATGTCGCCTTCGGCCCGCGCGCGCACCGGGCGGACCTTGATGGTCTCGCGGGTGAGCTTCACCTCGATCGGCTCCTTCGATTCCTTGCGCAGGATCTTGAGCGTCACGGAGGAGTTGATCGGGCCGCGCATCTTGTCCACGGCCTGGTTCAGGTTGAGCCCCTGAACCGGCTCCCCGTTGATCTGGGTGATGATGTCGTTGGCCAGAATGCCGGCGCGGGAGGCGGGAGTGTCGTCGATGGGCGCCACGACCTTCACGAGGCCGTCCTCCATCGTCACCTCGATGCCGAGCCCGCCGAACTCGCCGCGGGTCTGCACCTGCATGTCGCGGAAGCTCTTGGCATCCATGTAGCTGGAATGGGGATCGAGGGAGGTCAGCATGCCGTTGATGGCGGCCTCGACCAGCTTCGACTCGTCGGGCTTCTCGACGTAATCCGTCCGGATCTTCTCGAAAACGTCACCGAAGAGACTCAGCTGCCGGTAGGTATCCGCGGAGGCAGCGATCGCGCTCGTCGAGGACAGCAGGCTGGTCTGCGACACCACCGACATGCTGCCGGCGCCGATGACCGCACCAAGAATTAACAGGGACACTTTGCGCATTATCCGCGAACCTTCTCGCCTTGCGATTTCGCCCACCAGGGAGCGGGATCGATCGAACTGCCGTCTTTCCGGAACTCTACATAGAGAATCGGATTGTTCTTTTCCATGGCACCGCCGGCCAGAGAGAGAAGAGAGGTCTCTCCCATCGTGGCAACCGGTTCGCCAGCGAGCACGAACTGCCCGACATCGACGTTGATTTGGTCCATCCCGGCCAGAAGCAAATAATACCCCCCGCCGGCATTGATGATCAAGAGTCGCCCATAAGACCGGAAGGGGCCGGCAAAGGCAACCCAGCCGTCGGCCGGAGAGACGATCGACGCTCGCGGGCGCGTGGTGATCGAAATGCCGCGCGTCGTTCCGCCGTAGCCGTCGGAGACCCCGAACTCCTGGACGATCTCCCCGCCGACGGGACGGGGAAGCAGGCCTTTGGCTTCGGAGAACGGGATCTTCGGAGCGAGCCGGGCGGGATCCTGGAAGGCTGCCTGGGCAAATCTCGCCTTGGCCTCCTTCTCCTGCGCCTCGGCCGCCTTCCTGGCCTCCTCGGCGGCCTTCTGCGCGCCGGCGATCTCCTTCTCCATCCGGTCGATCAATTCCTTGAGAGTCCCGGCCTGGCGGGCAAGGGCGGCGGCCTTTTCCCTTTCGGCGCCGACACTCCGCTCCACCTCGGCGATGCGCTTCTGACGGGCCTCGACGAGGGCCGTCAGGCGTTCCTGCTCGCCATTGAGCGCCTTCAGTTCCGCGGCCAGGGTCGAGCGATCCGTCACGATGGCGTTCTTGAGGCGCACGAGTTCCGCAAGGTCCGATGCGAGAGCCTCGGCTTCGGTCCTCAGCTCCGGCAGCACCGCGCCGAGCAGAATCGACGCCCGGACCGCCTCCAGCATGTCTTCCGGCCGGACCAGGACGGCGGGAGGGGGCCGGCGTCCCATGCGCTGGAGCGCGGCGAAGACCTCCACGATTACGCCTCGCCGTCCTTCGAGAGAGCGCCGGATGGCCGTTTCGCTCGCGGACAGCGTCTGCAGCCGCTGCTCGACGTCGCGGATGCGGTCTTCGGTCGCACGGATGCGGCCTGCCGTGTCGATCAGGGCCGTATTGAGCTTGGTCCGGTCGGCGGCAATCTCCGCGATCTCGGCTTCCAGCTTCCGGCGGGCCTCCGCGCTGGCGGCCATGGCCTCTTCCAGGACCTTGAGGTCCTTTTCCCGCTGGGCCTTCTGCTCCGCGGTCTCCGGAGGGACGGCAGGGGGAGCGGCGGGCGCAGGCGCAGGGACCTGCTGGGCCTGCACCGCCCCCAGGGCAACGATGGCGATGGATGCGGCAAGGCCCAGGGTCTTGCCGGGGAAGGAAAACCGGATGAGCGCCATTCCTCAGGAATCGTCGTGACCGGCCCGATGATAAGGGTGGCCGGCGATGATTGTCAGCGCCCTGTAGAGTTGCTCGGCCACGAGCGCCCTCACGATCTGGTGGGGCATGGTGAGCGCTCCGAAGGAGATCACCGCCCGGGCCTTCTTGAGGATGACGGGATCGAGCCCGTCCGGACCGCCGATGACGCAGGCGATACCGGGGCAGCCCTCGTCCCGCCATTGCCGCAGCCGCTCGGCGAAGGCTTCGCTCGATGGGCTCCTGCCGCGCTCGTCGAAGGCGACCAGAAAGGCCGCGCCGGCCTTCTCCAACAGAGCGGCCGCCTCTTCGGCCCGACGGTCGTCCTCCCGGCGCGCCCGGCTTTCCGGAAGCTCGACCATTTCGAGCCCCGTCAGGCCGAGACTGCGGCCCATGGCCTCGATCCGCTGCCTGTAGCGCTCGACCAGCTCCCGCTCGGGGCCGCTCTTGAGACGGCCCACGGCCAGTATGCTCAGTCGCAACGCCTGAAGTTCCCGTCAGCTCGCACGGTCCTGCGGACGATCGGCGCCCCACATTTTCTCGAGGTTGTAGAAGCCACGCACCTCGGGACGGAAAATATGGACCAGAACGTCGCCGGCATCGATCAGCACCCAGTCGCAGGCGGGGAGGCCTTCGACGCGGGCGTTCCCGAAGCCCTTGTCCTTCAGATCCTTGATCAGCCGGTCGGCGATCGCGCCCACATGGCGGTGGGAGCGGCCCGACGTGATGATCATGGTGTCTGCGAGGGAGGTCTTGCCCGCGAGGTCGATTTCGACCGTGTTCTCGGCCTTCATATCCTCGAGGCTGGCCAGGGCGACGGCCCGGATGTCCTCATCCTGCGGAGCCTCCGCTCCGGAGAGAGGGGGAAGCGGATTCCGATCCGCTTCAATCGAAGATAGTCGGTTCAGGTTCAGACCCTTTCAACCAGCGCCACATCTTGCGCCGTGACCTTAAGATAATGTCGAACGGCACCTGGTTTCAACGCCCCCCCGAAGGAGAAGTTCGCCGCAGCCGCCGCAGAGCCGTGGAGGAGAGGAAAGAGCGCGGACCGTGCAGGAAGACCCAGGCCGGGGGCGCAAGATCCGCGAGAGCCGAGGCGGCGCTCTCGGGGATCCGGCCCGCGGCAAGGGCCATCGCAGCCCTCGAGCTCATGGCCTTCAGAGTCCAGCCGGGCCGGTCGACGACCGCGAAGGGCATCGTGGCGGCGATCCGGCGCCAGCCGCGCCAGCGGTGGAAACCGGCCAGGTTGTCCGCCCCCATGATCCAGACGAAGCGGACGCCCGGATGCCGCCGCGCAAGATAGGCCAGGGTGTCGATGGTGTAGCGGGCGCCGATGGCCTCCTCGAAGACCGTCACGTCGATCCGGGGGTGGGCGGCAACCCGCCGCGCCTCCCGGGCGCGCTCGCGGGTCGATGCGAGCTCGCCGATGTCCTTCAGCGGATTGCCGGGGGTGACGATCCACCAGACCCGGTCGAGCCGCAGGCGCTTGAGGGCGAGCATGCTCACCAGGCGATGCCCGGCATGGGCGGGGTTGAAGGAGCCCCCATAGAGGCCGATCCGCATCCCCGGCAGCGCCACGGGCAGCCGGGCGAGGCCCGAGGGCCTCAGGCGGAACTTCGAGGGCGGCGACGTCACGGACGCGTCTGGCCCGTGCCGCGGATGCGGTACTTGAAGGAGGTGAGCTGCTCGACGCCGACGGGGCCGCGGGCATGCATGCGCCCGGTCGCGATGCCGATTTCGGCGCCGAAGCCGAACTCCCCGCCGTCGGCGAATTGGGTCGAGGCATTGTGGAGCACGATGGCGGAATCGACCTCCGCCAGGAACCGTTCTGCCGCAGCGGCATCCTCGGTCACGATGGAATCGGTATGGTGCGAGCCGAACGTCTCGATGTGCTCGATGGCTTCGTCGAGGCCGTCGACCACCCGCACGGAAATGACCGCGTCGAGGTACTCCGTCCGCCAGTCCTCCTCCGTCGCCGGCGTCACGCGCCCGTCGGCCGCCTGGGTCGCGGCATCGCCGCGGACGGCGCAGCCGGCGTCGAGAAGCATGGTCACGAGGGGCTTCAGGTGGATTCCGGCGCAGGCGCGGTCCACGAGGAGCGTCTCGGCCGATCCGCAGATGCCCGTGCGGCGCATCTTGGCGTTCAGGACGATGCGCTGCGCCATGGCAAGGTCGGCCCTGCCGTGGACGAAGACGTGGCAGATGCCCTCCAGATGAGCGAAGACCGGCACGCGCGCCTCGGCCTGGACCCGGGCGACGAGGCTCTTGCCGCCGCGGGGAACGATGACGTCGATGTTTCCGTCGAGGCCTGCGAGCATGGCACCGACCGCGGACCGGTCCCGGGTCGGAACGAGGCGGACGGCATCGGCGGGCAGGCCGGCCTCGGCCAGGCCCTCGCCCATGGCATCCGCGATGGCGCGGGAGGTCCGGAAGCTCTCCGACCCCGTGCGCAGGATCGCTGCATTGCCGGCCTTCAGGCAGAGCGCTCCCGCATCGGCCGTCACGTTGGGCCTACTCTCGAAGACCACTCCCACGACGCCGAGGGGGGTCGCCACCCGCTCGATCAGGAGGCCGTTCGGCCTTTCGAAGGAAGCCAGCACCCTCCCCACCGGGTCCGGCAGAGCCGCGATGCTCTCGACGGCGGCGGCAATGTCCTCGAGCCTTTGCGGATCGAGGGTCAGGCGGTCCAGGAAGGCCGCCGTCTGGCCCCTTCCCCGAGCCTCGGCGAGATCCTGTTCGTTGGCCGCCAGTATGATCCCGGCCCGCGCCCGGATCCGGGCTGCCATGGCCCTCAGGGCGGCCTCCTTCTCGGCGGCGGTGGCCGTTGCGAGGCGCCGCGCCGCCCGGCGCGCCCGGCGCCCGAGATCGGCCATCAGGGCCGGAATCTCCAGGCCTTCGACCGAATCGGCACCGGCAGCGTTGAGTCGAATGGCGGAGGCGGTTCCGCTCACAGCCGAAGTATCATCCATGTCCAAGCCTCGCGGACGAACCGCTTCGCAAACCGGCTCCATCGCGCCTTCAACGATCCGTCGCCCCGGCGCAGCCGATCTGCGCATCGGCACGTCGGGCTGGCACTACAGGGCCTGGAACGGCCCGTTCTACCCGCGCGACATGAAGCCGAGGGCGTTTCTGTCCTTCTACGTTGAACATTTCAACACGGCGGAAATCAACAACTCCTTTTACAGGCTGCCGTCGGAACAGGCCGTGAGGGCGTGGCGGGAGGGAGTCCCGGACGGTTTTCTCTTCGCCTGGAAGGCATCGCGCTTCATCACCCACCTCAAGCGCCTCAAGGACGTGGAGGACAGCGTCGGCCTCGTCTTCGGCCGGATGAGCGGTCTCGGCCCGGCCTTCGGACCTGCGCTCTTCCAGCTGCCGCCGACCTTCGAGGCCGATCCGGAGAATCTGGAGCGTCTCGCCCGCTGCCTCGGGCATCTCCCGCAGGGTCAGCGCTGCGCCTTCGAGTTCCGGCACCCGAGCTGGTACGAGGAACGGCCGCTCCGCCTCCTGCGGAACCGCAACGCGGCCCTCTGCATCACCGACCACAGGGCTGCGCCGTCCCCATGGATCGCCACCGCCGACTTCGTCTATGTGCGAGGTCATGGGCCGACCGGATTCTACGCAGGACACTATGAGCGCCCGACCCTGCAGGACTGGTCGGCAAGGCTCCGCCTCTGGCATGCGGAGGGCCGCGACGTCTTCGTCTATTTCGACAACGACGTGAAAGGCGCCGCGCCGGAGGACGCGAAGCTCCTGCTGGCGCTGACGGAGGGCGCTATTCCCCCATCAACGCCATGTCGTCCCGGTGGATCATCTCGGTCCGGCCCGGATAGCCGAGGATGGCCTCGATCTCCCGGCTCGGACGGCCGATGATACGGGAAGCGTCTTCCGCGTCGTAGGCGACGAGGCCGCGGCCGAGGACACGGCGGTCGTCCCGAATCGTCACCGCATCGCCGCGGCTGAAGATCCCCTCGATGCGGCGGACACCCACCGGCAGAAGGCTTGCGCCGCCCTGGAGAGCGCGGGCCGCGCCCTCGTCCACGTACAGGGTGCCGCGGGGCTCGAGCGCGCCGGCAATCCAGGTCTTCCGGGCCGTGACGGGATTGGACGGCGTCAGGAACCAGGTGCAGCGGCCGCCCTCTGCGATCCGCCTCAGAGGATTCTTCACCCGCCCGTCGGCAATGATCATGTGCGTGCCGCCGGCCGCCGCGATCTTGCCCGCCTCGATCTTGGTCCGCATGCCGCCCCGGGACAGTTCCGAGGCCGCCCCGCCGGCCATCGCCTCGATCGCCGGGGTGATGCGCTCGACGACCGGGATGTGCCTCGCGTCGGGATCCGACGCGGGAGGCGCGGTGTAGAGGCCGTCGATGTCGGAGAACAGCACCAGCAGGTCGGCGCCGATCATGGTGGCGACCCGGGCCGCCAGGCGATCGTTGTCGCCGTAGCGGATCTCGCTGGTCGCCACCGTGTCGTTCTCGTTCACCACGGGGACGGCCCGCATTTCCAGGAGCTTCAGGGTCGTGGCGCGGGCGTTGAGGTAGCGGCGGCGCTCCTCGGTATCCGAGAGCGTGACGAGGATCTGCCCGGCCGTGATCCCGTGATGGGCCAGCACCTCGGCCCAGGTGCGGGCGAGAGCGATCTGCCCCACGGCCGCGGCGGCCTGGCTCTCCTCGAGCTTCAGCGGCCCCGGCGGCAGGCCCAGCACGGTCCTTCCCATGGCGATGGCCCCGGAGGACACGACGAGCACGTCCGCGCCGCGCGCATGGAGATCCGCGATGTCCTCGGCGAGCGCCGCGAGCCAGGCATGGTTGAGACGTCCCCGGGCCCGGTCGACCAGGAGCGCCGAGCCGACCTTCAGGACGACCCGGCGGAACTGCCTCAGATCGGGGCTCACGGGTGCCACTCCTCGCGGGCCTCGACGGCCTTCTCCTCGACGCGCGCCTCGTCGATGATCCGCAGGAGCGCCTGGAGCACCTCCTGCACTCCCCGCCCCGAGGCGGCGGAGAGGGCATGGGGCGTCCGTTTGGCCGCGCGCTTGAGGCGCGCCAGCTGCTCCTTCAGCGTCTCCTCGTCGAGGGCGTCGATCTTCGACAGGGCGACAATCTCGGGCTTGTCCGCCAGGCCGTGGCCGTAGGCCTCGATCTCGTGCCGGACGGTCTTGTAGGCCTTTCCGGCGTGCTCGCTGGTCCCGTCGACCAGATGCAGGAGCACGCGGCAGCGCTCCACATGGCTCAGGAACCGGTCGCCCAGCCCGACGCCCTCGGAGGCCCCTTCGATGAGGCCGGGGATGTCGGCGAGGACGAATTCCCGGCCATGGGCGCGCACGACCCCCAGCCCCGGGTGAAGGGTGGTGAAGGGATAGTCGGCGATCTTGGGCTTCGCGGCGGTGACGGTGGCGAGGAAGGTCGATTTCCCGGCATTCGGAAGGCCGACGAGCCCTGCGTCGGCGATCAGCTTGAGACGCAGGACGATCCAGCGCTCCTCGCCTTCCTGGCCCGGATTGGCCCGGCGCGGAGCGCGGTTGGTGGAGGTGGTGAAATGGGCGTTGCCGAAGCCGCCGTTGCCGCCCCGGGCCAGAAGCACCCGCTGCCCGACCTCGGTCATGTCGGCGATCAGCGTCTCCCCATCCTCGTCCAGGATCTGCGTTCCGGCCGGAACCTTGAGGACGACGTCGGCTCCCTTGGCGCCGGCGCGGTTCTTGCCCATGCCGTGCTCGCCCTTCCTGGCCTTGAAATGCTGCTGATAGCGGTAGTCGATGAGGGTGTTCAGCCCCTCGACGCACTCGGCCCAGACGTCTCCGCCGCGCCCGCCGTCGCCGCCGTCCGGCCCGCCGAACTCGATGAACTTCTCACGGCGGAACGAGACGCAGCCGGCGCCGCCGTCGCCCGAACGGATGTAGATCTTGGCTTGATCGAGAAATTTCATAACCCGCTTCCTTTACGGGACAAGGGGCGCGGGAGCAACGCGAAGGATGGACCGAACGCTCCCGGGATCCCGGGAGCGTTCGGCGACATCAGCTGGCCAGGGAGAGTTCGGGTCCCGCCTCGCCTCCGGCAGGCTCCCGGACGAACCCCGTCTGCCCCCAGGTCTTCAGGCTCTCCCAGGCCCGCCGGTCGAGGCGGAAACGGTCGGCCGGATAGAACCCGCCCCGGGCCGGCAGTTCCGCCAGGCCGGATCCCTGGTAGGCAAAGCCGCACTTCTCCAGCACGCGCCGGGACGCGGGATTGATCACCCGGGCCGAGGAGGTCAGTTCGTCCTCGCTGCCATAGGCGAAGAAGGCATCGATCAGCGCGCGGGCCGCTTCCGTGGCGAAGCCCTGCCCCCAATAGGGAATGCCGAGCCAGTAGCCGAGATGCGGGCGTCCGTCCTCCGGACTCGGGCCGATGCCGACGAGGCCGATCAGGCTGTTGGGCCTCCCTTTCGGGGTGATGGCGAGCTGCAGGCCGCGACCGTCCGCATTGGCTTGCCGGGCATGGAAAATGAACTTCTCCGCCGCTTCCGGTGGATACGGATGCGGAATGAGAGCCGTCATTTCCGCGACCGCTTTCTCACCGGCGAGGCGTACGATGGCTTGGGCATCCGCAAGACGGGGCCAGCGCAGCCAGAGGCGCCGGGTTTCCAGGCGGAAAACATCGTCACGGGTGAGGTCGGGAAACATGGTTCTGCTCCGATCCGGTCGGGCCCCTTCTAGGCCCTGAATGACGAAGGGGAGGCGGACATCCCACCTCCCCTGTCGATCTCGGATCTGGAGCTTGGCCTTTCGAGGGCCTTTCAGGAGCTGCCTGGATCCGCCGGGTCGGTGCGATGCCGGCGGGAGCTCCTTCGTTTCGCTCTCGCCGTTTACTCTGCGGCCTCTTGGGCCGGAATGACCGATACGAAAGCTCGGCCCTGTTTCGTAAGGAATCGGACGCGGCCGTCGGCCGTGGCAAAGAGCGTGTGATCCTTGCCCATGCCGACATTGACGCCCGCATGCCACTTGGTGCCGCGCTGACGCACGATGATGTTGCCCGCAACGACCTGCTGATCGCCGAACTTCTTGACGCCCAGACGACGGCCTTCGGAGTCGCGACCGTTACGAGACGAGCCGCCTGCTTTTTTGTGAGCCATGGGTTACTCCCGTATTTCCTGTCGATTGGCCCGAGCGCTTATTCAGCGACGGCCGGCGCAGCCTCGTCGGCGGCAGCCTTGGTGGTCTTCTTCTTCGCCGCAGCCTTCTTGGGCTTCTCGCCCTGGCCGAGGAGCTCGGTGATCCGAACCACGGTGTAGTCCTGGCGATGCCCGCGCTTGCGGCGCGAATTCTGGCGGCGGCGCTTCTTGAAGGCGATGACCTTCTCGCCGCGGATGTGCTCGACGACCTCTCCCGCCACGGTGGCGCCCTCGATCAGGGGCGCGCCGACCTGGGTGCCGTTGTCGTTCGTGACCATCAGAACCTGGTCGAACGTGACGGTGCTCCCCGGCTCGCCGGCGAGCTTGGCGACGGTGATGACGTCATTGGCGGCAACGCGATACTGCTTGCCGCCGGTCTTGATCACTGCGAACATCTTTCGATCCTCGTGTTCAAACCCGGCTCTCCGCGGAGAACCCGCAGGGCCGGCTTCTTGGCAGTTCCGGCTTCGGACAGTGGCGGGGATCCCCGCCACAATGAAAAAGCGCGGGCAGACGTTCCCACGCTTAAGCGCCTCTCTCCTAAGGGAGGATCGTTCCCTTGTCAATCAATTCTCTCGATTTTGACGCTTGTGAAGAGAAAAAACGCATGATATCCACCCGGCCTCAACCAGCGGGGCTTGGACGCCTCCGCCCTCCGGAGAGGTGGCAGAGTGGTTGAATGCACCGCACTCGAAATGCGGCATACGGGCAACCGTATCGGGAGTTCGAATCTCCCCCTCTCCGCCATTTGTCCGCAGACGTTTTCCTTATAATGCAAGGGTTTGGGGCTCGATTTTGCGGGCCATTGCGGGTGCTTGCTAACATTCTGGATAACGTTTTGGGTAACACGCGGATCGCCTCGATGCGCGGAAAGCAGGGCTGTACGTTAAAAAACCCGGTACTACGATGGTCGCTCTAACCCTATTCCTGCCTGGCGCCTGTGCTGGCACAATCCTGCAGGACGCTGTTCTGATGGCTTGGGAACGCCTCGGTCCTAATACAAAACCGAGGGTGCTTTCAGGCGCGCGCCGATAGCTTCTCTGCCATAGGATTGGCGTCGCAACTCGATGCCTTCGATGGCGCTCAGTCTTTGGCTGAAGGTGTTGACGGGTGGGATGCGGCCCTCTTTATAACCTTCCTTCAGAGCCCATGCGGCAAAATCCTGATAAAGCTCTCTCGTCAGAGGCCATCTTTCCCGATCCTTTTCCGTCAATCCTGTCTCAAGGTGAGCAGAGGCCCATTCTTGAACCGGCTCGATGTTGAGCCATTCAATCATGGCTTCACGCGATGACGGGGGCACTGTGTAACGACGCTGGCGCGCAAGACGTTGCGCACCGGATACCGCAAAGCCCAAAAGCAGATCCAGTTCGTCGCGAGCGATGCGGGCAGCGATATTCGGAATAATTTCCGACTCCGGAACGGAGCGCCTGAAGGGAAGTACTATAAGTCGTCGTTGCAATCCACGGTCAAGGCCGCCTGCGAAATGCGGCAGTGCATTCGTCGTGAAGACATGGAGCGCACGCGGCCGGAAGGTCGAGGCGCTGCGGTGAAGTTCGCGCCCGGTGACGGGTTCGCCGGTAATACAAGCCTTCAGGTTCTCGCCAGCAACGGCAGCCCCGCCAAGCTCGTCGGCAATGTTCGCGGCCTTGCCGGCCAGATGGATAAGCCTTCTCTCATCTGACATAGCAGCGGGTGAGATCGTTGCTGTTGCGCCAGGGGGCAGCATTGCCGGGATCAAGCTTGCAATGCTCGATTTGCCGTTGCGGGCGGTAGGACCGAAAAGCACAAACCCTTTCGGCTGCGGAAGCGAGGTAGCCACACCCGCCGCCGCCGCTCCAAGAATCTCGGCGACGAGCTTTGTCTTGGCAGCGGCATCATCATCACCCTGGAAGGCGCCTTGCAACAATCGATACAGCAACGAGTCGGCAGGCGGCTCCATTGGAGTATCTAAATTGAAGTCAGCTTCAATGATGAAGCGGCAACGATGTTCCGGCGCATGCGATGTCATTTGAACAACGCCATCGCGGGAGAAGGTAATCAATCCATTTCGCGCGGGGATTCCTTCGGCTGCGGCATCAAAGAATCCCGGCGCCGATACCGAAACGCGCATTTCCCGCAAGATGCCGTCAATCGTGCGCGAGCTGAGATTAACTTGCTTAGCTCGTCGACCGCCATCACCAATCGTAGCGCCATCAAGAACATGGATCAGAAGCCGCAGCCGCTCCGGTTCAACAGGGTGCCAGTGCGTTTCAAAAAACGACCAGAAAGATCCATCCGAGTAGATGAATGTTCCAAGCGCACGCTTAATGCAGTCGCATAGGCCCGTTGCAATCTCGATTTCACTGCCTCTGTCGAATCCAGTCGTGCGCAGCTTGTGAACAGCCACACTCAGAACATCGCCAGGATTCATTCTATGAGAAGCACGAACTGCCCGGCTTGAAGCCGATGGAATAGCATTATCCACGCCGGCCGGTTGTTGAGAGGAACCGGCCCTGTCACTATTGGTGCCTGTCACCGCAAGGGCATCATCGTGCCATGATAAAGTGTCACTGCGGTCGGACATCACGCGGGCCCTCCATGACGCAGCCAGCAAGCACGCAGCGCATAGAGCAGGCGTTGGCGCATGGTCGGGCCTTTACCCTTGAGCCAGACCTCGGCCACAGCTCCTCGAACTGCTTTCCCTCTTGGGATGTTACCGCGTTCTTCGCGGAAGGCGGCGACTTCATCGAGTGCCCCGCATCTACGAAGTGCCCTTAGCGCAAACTTTATATCAGATGGATCTGGCACCCATACCATGCGCTCGTCCTTCTGCTCCTTGGTAGGCCGCACGAAGACTGCTTTTCGCGGGTGCAAAACGTACCGATACGCAGTCGCCAGCTCCTCCAGCGGCCAATCAAGAGCAGCAACAAGCCAGTCAGGCGGCGGGCCATCCTGAACTATGATCTCATACTCATGCGACCCTTCGCTTTCGATAAACACTTCATTGCAATGACTGATGCGGATTTCTTCATCATCAGTCAGCATGCCATGACGATGGATGCCGCCGCAGTGCGGACATTCACCTGCGACGAGTTGAGGCCCATATCGGCACTCGACTGCCCAAGCCTTGAACTTGGACAGATTTTTGAGCGTCTTGCGGCTTGCAGAGTGCAAACCTTGTGTAGTATTAATACCCATATCGAATGAACGATCCGGTTGCTGCTAGGCGCCGATTTTTGAAGCCTCGTCAGTGTCGCGCTGGCGGGGCTTTTGCTTTGTGAGTTTCGTGGCTCTCAAGCTGCTTCAGTATTTTGAGCCTTTGAGAGGCGCCGTGCTTGAAAAGCGCTGATATCCGCAGCTCGATAGAAAAAGAGCCTGCCGAACTTTAAACGTTGAGGCAGTCCTACAGCCGGGTCATTTTCCCAACGCCAGAACGTTACCGCACTTACGCCGAACATCCTGATGACTTGGGATCGAGGAATCAAATTTGAAGATGTCATTCACCCACTCCGTTGCTGAGTGGGATTATCATTAGGCACTTCTAGATAATTTGTAGTTTCATGAAATTAATCAACAAGTTGGCTTAGCATCAAACGATTCCGACCGAGCGGCCTGATTCCACTATGAGGGGTCGTAGGCAAAAAACTTCAAACCTCTATGATTGCCGCGGCGGCAGTCAGTAAGAGGCCGCAGATGTTCTCCTATCCTCCATTGGAGGAAGATTCGACATTTACCATCTGGCTCTTCAGATGAACGGGATAACACCTGCCGAGTGGGCCGATGGGCTCCACCCTTTTAGTGACGGAGGCGGCGGTGTCAGACTACCTACTATGTAGGGATTTTAGGCGTAAACCTTTGGCAGTGTTGAAGTGTTTCAGTCTTCTTCAAAAATATAAGAATCAAAAAGATAGCTCATAGAAAGGCTCTATAAGGAAAGCCGAGTGCCCCTATTATGCGTCACTTCAACAGCATCAATGACTTAAGTGGAAGGCGCTTGCAAAAAAAACGCTTTCTACACCATCGGAGCCTCATTGAACCTGCATCTTGGGAGGTGCGTAACGCTTTTCGAGGCACGTTCCCTGCCCTGCCCTTGCAGCCTGTATGTCTAGAACGCTGTGGCTTGTGCCAACCGGCGGCAGCCAACTTCGAGGGGCTAGGGGCTTAATCTTGTGTCTTTAGCCCGGTTCCCTTCTCCCGGCGCTTCAGTTCCTTCTCGATAGCAGTGCGTATGAAGTCGAGTCTGATTTCATCGTCCATTAGGACACGCTCGATGCGATCTAGCGTCTCCTGCTTTAGGGGCAACGTGATTCTTTTCGGCCATTCCAGGGGGCGCCCTCGGCGAGAAGGCTTGCTAGTCGAAGGTCTTTTACTCATGACGCCATCATTTCATACATACGATATTGACATCTTTATCGTACATACGTTAATCGACTCCTAACGGGAGCAAACATCCCGTGGGGGCTTACAACATGACACGTGAATTCCACGACGAGGCATCTGCCGAGCGTGCCGCTCTGGCACAATTCAATGCCGATCTACAGGCGCTCAATGACGCCTCGGTTTTAATGGATCTCAAGACGGTTGCGGCAATCTCTCAACGAGTGCTCATGGATGGCTGGGATGACCGCTGCACGCCGCTTGCTCAGGCGCTGGCGCGTATCACTGCAGACATGGGCTAAACCTCGCAATGAGAGGAGTTTGGCATGTTTCGGTTCGACCCTAATGAGTGCGAAACAGACGAAGAGCGGAAAGAATTTGCTGAGGCAAATCGGCTCCTTAGCACCTTGGATTCAGCATCATCAATCAGTGACCTAGCGGCGGTCGTAGAACTCGGGCGCAAAGGCATATTTGACGGATACTCATTCCTTCTCCCCGAATTCATTGAAGCTCTGGAGCGAATTGCAGCATCGGAGCGCTCTTCTAGATCAGAGAAACGCCATTTTGCACTTGAGCGCCGAGACGCCCTACTCCGGTGGCTTCACACAAATCACTTCTCAGACCTATCTGCCAATGGAGCAGCAACCGCTATCGCCGTCGCCGGCCGCCGCTTTGAAACAACGCGATATCGCTATGGAGGCCCCTTCACAGATAAACTAGGAGCCACCTTCGCGGGCGTTATAGAGGCCAGAGGGAAGTTTCCCTCATCTCGAACGATACGAAGAGTCTTAGAGGCAAAAAATTTCAGTACTGATATGCGCAGCGCATAGCTTGGCCACATTTCGTATTTGTGCTGGCCAACGGACATCAGCAACTTACTGGCGATAGCAAGACACACTTCAGCAGCGCGTAATTCAAGACCCCCTTGAGGCGTGCCGTATAAGGAGAACTTCTATGGCTAGAAAGCTACCTCACTTAGAAACCATTCGCGGCGCTCTCGATAGACAAAGGCAAGCCGTCGCAGCCTTACACAATGACCTGAGCGGCATTCGTGAGCGCGTCAGCGCCATCCAATCCAAGCTGAAGGCTCTAGCGGAAGCGCCGGCAACGAAAGACGAGATCCGTGCCCGTGCGGCAGACATTGTGAAGCGCCTTCAAGAATATGTCTTAGATGACATCTGGCCTATGCTGTCATCACCTGGAGAATGTTGGAATCCTGATAGAACCGTCAAAGTTCTCAGTGACTACCGAGCTGCTAAGATTTCAGCGCTTCACTTCGTAGCTGTTCTCTTCCCAAATCAATTAGCGGAGCATTTCGCTACACACGGGATTGCAGAACTGACATCCAATAGCGCAAAGCCCATTCCTGCTGCTGAACGAGCCGCATCTATAGCGGCGTTGTCAGGCGAATTACGCGACTACGAGATAGCGGAAGAAATCCTCTGTCGAGAAGCAGAAGCAAGCGGCATAACCATCCAGAGGCGCGCTGATGCGAGTCAAGAGGTATTGCTGCTATCCGACGCAGAGCTTGAGCAGTCCGCAAATGGTTAGGGTTCAGTCCTATTCCAACTGTGAGATCACTGAAGAACGTCTGCTGAACGGACTGGCAAGGCTCGCGCGCATTATTGAGCTTCATGGATCTCAGTATGTCCCGTTGTTCGATAAGCTCGAAGCCGAACTTGTTAGTCTGCGTCGACGCGAGGCGCCTGTCTCAGAATGGTTGCGGCGTCTCGCGCCGCACAGTGGCCAGGTGAGTCTTTAGAATGAGAGCCCCGGACGCTCTTCTCCCTCTGTGGCGTTCGGTTGCTGGCTGCCATCATAGGCCAGTCAGCTCGCGGGACGAGCTTGAGCAACTCGTCCCGCACCGCCTCTCAGCAGTTGAGAGGCATCTAAGCCCTATCCCCCATGGGTCCTTCCCAGGCCCGGCAGAGGGGGCGGGTGACGCTGCCGCGCGTATGTTTTCTAGCGACTGGTTTCAGGATTTGGGGACGAAATTAGACATCCGCGCGCGCACGCGTACGCGAGAACGGCCCGATCTGAAACCTGCAATTACCGGGACTTTAACCTACAGCCATAGCGTATTGGAAGTTTACGAGTCGCCCCTTAGGGCTCACCTGCAAAGATACCCCAATGCCTGAGAGACAAAGAATTCGTGTAGTGGCTAGCAGCGTGCCAGTCAGACCGGGCGCTTACCGCATGGAGGGAGGGCGAGCGGTCCCAATGATGGGGGATGCCTTCTCTCCTTTCACACCAGCAGGGTCAGCCTCATCCTTTGAGGGAGCGGGCTATGGCCGGCGGCTACGGAACTTCAGCCCATCACATGCCCACGTCAACGCTGCTCTGCAATCGGCAGGTCGGACGTTGGTGAAGCGTGCCCGCTTTCTTGTCGAGAACAACGCCTATGCCGGCAACGCCGTGGATGTATGGGCAGCCTGGGTTATTGGGGACGGTATCTGCCCACGGTTCCCGGTTCAGGACCCTGAGCGGCGCCGCAAGCTCAAGAAGCTCTGGAACAAGTGGGTCAAAGAGGCTGATGCCGAATGCCAGACGAACTTTTACGGCCTTCAGGAAAAGATCGTCCGAGAGGCTTATATCTCGGGCGAGTGCTTCGTAAGGCTGCGAACACGCCGCCCCGGCGACATGAAGACAGTACCTCTACAGCTTCAAGTCATGCCGAGCGAAATGCTCGACCTGACGTACAATGCAGATCTAGGCGGCGGCAACTTTATCCGCATGGGCATCGAGTTCGACGCCATCGGCAGACGTGTCGCCTATCATTTTTGGCGGAATCATCCTGACGACTACCGGGCGAAAACTCTGTCGGGATCAGAGCGTATCCGCGTACCTGCGAGTGAGGTTCTGCATATTTTTGACGCCCGGCAGGCGGGGCAGATCCGGGGCGTTTCGAGGTTCGCCCGTGCTATTGTCAAGATTTTCAGCGGTGATACCTATGACGATGCTGAAATGGAGCGCAAGAAGACAGCTGCGCTCTATGCTGGATTCGTGACGCAGAATGGCGAGCAGAGCCCGGTTGACAGCGACAGTGACGACGATGATGCCGCACCGGTTCCGATTGAGCCCGGCGCCATGCTGGCCCTGCGGGACGGTGAAGACGTCAAGTTTTCCTCTCCTGCTGATGTTGGCGGCTCTTATGAACCATTCCAGTACCGGACTACTCTGCAGGTCAGCGTTGCGCTTGGCATCCCATATGCTTACCTGACAGGCGATACGACAAAGGGCAACTTTTCCAATGTCCGCACTGAGATTGTGAACTTTCGCCGCAAGATCAGCCAGTTTCAGCAGAACGTTATCATTCCGCAGGGATGCGAACCGGTCGCAGAGCGCTGGCTTGAGCTTGCTGAGGCTACGGGCCTTTTGAAGGCTGGTGACGATGCCCGAGACGAGGACTGGCTGCCGCCTCGTATGGAATGGGTTGATCCTCGCGTTGATGTTGAGACCGCCATCAAGGAAGTACGTGCGGGTTTTGCCACGCGAGGACAGGTCATCGCTAGCAAAGGGTATGACCGTGAAGACATCGATGATGAGCGGGAACGCGAGAACGAAGAGGCCGATTCCAAGGGCCTGATTTACGATACCGATCCGCGCCGCGTCTCAAGCGTCGGAATGAGTAACGCCGTTCCAACAGGTTCAGGCTATCTAGAGTCGGAAAGCGTAGAAGGCGACGAGGCAAGGCAATGACAATTTACCCACGTCAGAGAACTCTCAAAGGCAGCCTCCCACATCTCTTTACTAAGAAACGTACGATGGATCCAAATCAGTGGCAAAGGCAAATGCTTCGCGCTACTCGGCAACAGGCCGCGGCCGGCATGCCGGAAGATCCAATGCGTCAGCGGTTTCCGCGTGTCCTACCTTCTCCTATCCAGGAGGCAGCTGATATCGCACGTAATCGTGCAGCCGAGTTGGCTCTAATTAGCAGACAGGCTGAAAAGCTGGGCGTTCGTTTCGATGCTGCTCTAGCTATCGCTCAGGGCCTTAGTCCCTCAGCTGCTCGACGGGCCGTTATCGAAGCGGCCTACCAGAATGACCAGGCGATAGGAGAGATCTACACCTATGCGCCTCCTCCAATGAGTGCTGAGGACAGATCTAAAGCCGAGATACGCGCTGGCCAGGACCGAGCCTTGCAGCGCATCGCAGAGCGGAGAGGCCTTACGCTTCCTGTACCGGCATTACAGGAGTTGGAAGTTGATCGATAGGTCCCATACGCAGTGCATCGCTATTCAGTCTATCATGACTGTCGTTGATGGGATGGCTGCGATAGTTGAAATCATCGAGAATTGCGCAGCCTCACTGTGTCGGATCGAGCTGGGAGGTATGAATGCGACAAATACAATCGTCAGTCACCATGTCGAAGCCTTAGAGCAGGTTATGGAGCGACTTACCAGCATTCAACCTCAATGCCTTGAAGAATTTGAAGTCAAAGAGCGGATAATTTCAGTAGGCCGAGATTTCGCGGCACAACATCGAATCGGGGCATAATCTATGACGGCTTCAGTCGCCGAACTTATCATTCGGTTGAGGGATGACGCATCAGCGCGGGCCGCTCAGGTGGCAAAGTCGCTTGACGGGATCGCGAAGGCTGAAAAGGCAATTGCGAACCAATCCGGTGCAATGCGCAAACTCGCCACGGATCTCGACAAGGCAAACCAAGCCGTCAAGCGCATCGGAGACCTGCGTGATGCTCAGAAGGGCTTAAGCGCAGCCCGAACGGCCTTTCAAGAAGCTCAGAAGAACGTTCAGAGCCTTGCTCGGCAGGTCGCTGCGGCCGAAAAGCCGACAAAGGAACTGGCTACGGCAATGCGGAGAGCACAGAGCACAGTGAAGCAAGCCGCCGCAGAGTTCGACCGGCAGAAGAGCGTGACGATTGCGGCCAAGTCCGCCGCAGAGAAGTTTACCGGCAGTATCACGACGCTCGCCACTGCTGAAGTGCGTGCTAAGTCCATAATTGAGAGCACGACTGCCGCCATCAAGAGACAAGCCGAAGCCGAGGTACGAGCCGCTGCTCAGGCCGAAGCAGCTGCCAAGAAACAAGAAGCTACGCGTCTGAGACAACAGGCCCGTCGAGAGGGCGTGCGCAATGTTGCCGGCGCGGCGGGTGTCTATCTCGGCTATCGTGGCAAGCAGTTCGCCGTCAATGCCGTCGAGAGCGCTGCAGAGTTTGACATCGGTGTCAGGAAGCAGCGCGAGTTTGTAGACCTGCCGAAAAGCGTTCAAGATAAACTGCTCATTCCGCAGGCCATGCGCATCGGTCAGGAAACACAATTCTCTAACCTTGACGTTGTCCGGGCACAAACCAAGGCCATGCAGGGCCTGCCATCCGACTTCACTGCCCAACTTCGGGCTGAAGTCGGCGCGGGAATCATCGAGAACGTCAAGAATTACGCTCTCGTGATGGAAGCGGATATGGAGGCCTCCGCTGAGGCGATCCGTTCTTATCTGCAGCAGACCGGCAAGGATATCTCGACGAAGGAAAAGGCGCTTCAAGAGGCGAACCTTGCCACCAACAAACTCGTCAAGATGGCGAAGCTCGGCGGCATGAGTGATGAGGATGTTCAGCAGTTCATGAAGTTTGCCGCCAGCCCTGGCACAACTGCAGGGCTGTCTGACGATACGCTCATGTCTCTTGGTGCCTTGGCGCGGCGCGGCGGCTTGCGCGGCGACGAAGCAGGCACGTTCATTCGTTCCGCATCGTCAAAGCTCGTCGCTCCTACGAAAAAGGGCATTGCTGCTCTCAATGCAGCTGGCATCAACTATAGCAGCTATGTCGGAATGCCTGACAAGCTCGAAACGTCTCGTCTCGAAAGCCAGTTCAAGAATGACATCGGCGTCGGCTTCACCCCTGCCGTTCGCAAGCGGCTTGACAGCATCCTGTCAGATCCGAAATTGCTCGGCGACAGGTCTGCGTTCACAGCTGCGGTGACTGGGGCGGTTCAACCCCTCTTCAAGAGCACGAAGAAGGGCGGCATGGCCGCGTCAGACAGCGCAAAGGTCGCCAAGGCGGCAAACAGCTTCTATGGCGTCTCAGCGGAGAGCGTCGATGCCGAGCGCCTGCTCGATGCCATCATGAATTCTAATATGTCGTTGGCGCAGCTCAATGCGTTCTTCACTGACAAGCACGGCGGCAAGGGCGCGATCACGCAGAAGGCTTGGGACGAGTTCAAGGCCACTCGTCAGCAGATCGGGGGCATCGGAAGCGACCCGAATTTCGCCAAGAGCAAGGCCGATGAAATCATGGGTGGCCTCGGCGGCTCCTTGGAGCGGTTCAAGGGCTCAATTGAGAACCTGACGCAATCGGTCGGCACCGCCAATGAAAAATGGCTGTCCTACAGCTTTGAGACGGTCGGCAATCTGCTGGACTCGTTCTCTAACCTTTCCAACGAAACGAAGGTTGCTGTTACCGCTGTCGCGGGTGTCGGAGCTGCATTTGCAGGCGTCAAGGGGCTTCAGACCCTTATGGGTGGGTTTGGCCTCAGTGCCTCTGCGGTTGCCCTTAATGAGAGCGCGGCGGCGCTGACCTTGGCCGCAGCACGGCTTGGGGCTGGCGGTGCGGCCGGGGTGGCAACTAACGCAGTGACCACCGCAGCAACAACTTCGGCAGTTGCAACAACGACCTCGACGGCTGCTGTCCCATTGCTTACCAGGCTAACAACAGGATTGGGAGCAAGTAGTATCTTAGGGCCTGTTTTTGCCTTTGGGGCGGCCGGTGAAGTCTACAAGCCGACGACACCTTTGAGCCACCCCTACCGTAATGACATCGCCATCGATACCGGCCAATGGGAACGCGCCCGCCGGGCTCAGGAAGAGTGGAACCGAGACCCAGAGGCGGCGCGAGGCCGGGCATGGATGCGTATGGGCTCATCAGGGGTCGATATACAGAACGCGGGCCTTCAGGCGGGCCAGACCGCAGCGCAGGGCATTCAGCAGGGTATTCAGGACCAGGCCGGCCTTGTCGAGCAAGAGGCACAGCGGATCTTTGAGAACATCAATTCTATGTTCGGCAAAGGCGTGGACGTTCCTATCCGGCTACAGCCGCAGGGCTTCGACCAGTCGCTACGTGGTGTCCATGCCGATATTGGAATCGGGGGCGCCCGGTAGCAGTCGCAACTCCCCTCCTACGTCGTCCAATGGAGAAAGGGCGTCGGATGGCAAGATGGTCACTATGGCCTTTCGGAGCTTGTCATAGACAACAGGGACCATGCCGCCATCGCGGGGCAGCTTCACCAGCCATTTGGTGACCCTGTTTGATTGCCTCTCAAGGAAGATAGCGTGACCCCGTTGAATCTGAGCGACCATGCCAGAAAGGTCATGCTTGGTCAGCTCGACCTCGTAGCGCTCATATGCCCGGCGCTTGGTATGGGTTCTAAGCGACTTTGTCTTAGCGGTCATGTTCTACAACTCTGAAACCCAGCTTGCTCCAGTTATACACGAACGTATCGCCTAGCTTTACTAATAAGACGGCGCTGAAAGTTTTGATTCTGTATCTTACGCTACTTTTGAAACTTCCAATAAAGCATAGCAATCGGATCCTATCCCTAAGAATAATACTATTTAAACTAGAAACGCCATAAAATAGCCCATAGAGCATGGGATCCTGCTGACTTTCCGCAGCAAGGAGCTATAAGGCCCGAATGATTCGAGAGCCTCACATCAAGGCAGCTATCATCGACACGCTGCTTGCAAACAGGATGGTTGACGATGACAGCGTCATTGTCAGCGAAATGCCTGTTGCATCTTGGAGTCGGCGGGCAGACTTGGTTGTAGCAAATGGCAAACTCGTTGCCTTTGAAATTAAATCAGATGCTGATCGAACTGAACGCCTAGCTTCTCAGGTAGAGGCCTACTGGTCAGTCATGGAGGGCGTCACAGTAATCTGCGCACCACGGCATGCGCACACTGTGCTGGAATCCATGCCTTCCTTCGTCGGTGTCTTTATCGCCGAGGCCGGTGAAAACAATGTTGAGATTGAGCTCGCTCGGAAGCCGCATATCCGCCCCTTGAGCCCAGATGCTGCACTTCGCTTGATGGTTGTTCGGGACCTGCATCAGATGCTTCGTCATTACTACGGCGCACCTCCATCTAGCGATGACAGGAGTACTCTTGAACGATTGGCACGCGAACTCCCCACTCCTGTGCTCCGGGCTAATGCGCTGGCAGCGGTCAAGAGGCGCTATAGGAAATGTTACGAAGATTTTTTATCAGTACGGCAAAATCTAGGTTCTACAATTGAGGCATTGCCGTCTCTACGGCGTCCGTCATGGAACTCAGGTCTGGCTAAGCCCTCGCTAGTCAAGATAGGGAGCGCACTTGCCTCAAGTGACCCAAGTGTGACGCCGGTCGGTAAAGAGGCAGAACGATTAGAGATACCAAGAATCCCACACGTTCTGCCTCGTCTAATCCGCTAACCGAAGACATCACCATTATCTTCGTCTAACGCCTCGCCAGCAAAATGGATTTGCTGCCATAGGTGCAAGTTCACTCGGACCGCAATCCAAGCCCCTGGTGTCCCCATACGAGTTATATCACCGTCTGCAGCAGCTTGTATCTTTACCGCACCCCAGACTTGCTGGTCCACCAGCCTAGGGTCCCAGTCGGTCAGGCCGGTAATTTGCTCAGCGCATTCTTTAAAGCCTCCCTTGTCTTCCCGCACGCGTCTGAAGATCCAAGAGTCAGCAAGGGCGTAGTCAATTCTTGGTACAAATCGGCTTGGGAGAGGCTCGAAGGGCTCTGGATGAATCGATGAATGGTCGCCATAGATTGCAACCGTGTTTCCGCCGATAGCGGCGTGCAAAATACGCTCTTCGATTTCAAGAGCCGCGCCAGCATCATCGTAGGCGGCAGCGGATCTAGGATAGCTTGAGCCCATCACAACAACACGTACGGTCGGATCAACATTTCTGAGCGCATTGATAGTGTTTGCCGCATCGACCGCACATGCAGGTACCCGAGAGCGCACATATCCAAAATCTAGAACAATGAGTAGGTTCTCTACGGAGTCCACTGCACTGATGATGGCTATCAAGGTGCTCAAATCGGCCGCTGGCGAGCGCGATCTTACCACAACCTTTTCGTTCACCCTTTCGAACTCAATGACTTGGCGCACTATGTCGCGTATAGGAGCCCCGCTAGGTAGAAGAGCTGTAGGAATAGCTCCTGGCTGAGCTTGAACGAAGTTTCTCCAGGCTTGGAATCCACCTGCAGGATCTAGAAAAGCGTTGGTGTCATCACATGCGTAGATAGGGCTAGATTCCACGTCTAAAATAAAACTGCGCTCCTCTAGCGAAGCTTGCACAACTTGGCAGACTGCGCCGGCGCCGGTTGTCTGGTTATGCTTTGTCAGAACGAACATTGGGAGCACCCGCTCCTTTTCAGCCGCTCCTAGCTCCTTGTACCCCCTCATTTCCCATAAGCGTGTGCGAAGTGAAGGATAGTATGTGTAATCGTCAAAGCTGATTGTCATTCTTCACTCTCTGCTTCTTCTTGCTGCGCACGCGTGGTACCGGCCGTCCTGCGCGCTCTAACACGAGGCATAGGTACAGCCCTCTCAATAAACCGGTTGAGACTGTCCGAGTCGTTTGTCGCAACCGTTTTCCATTCATCCGCTCGTCTGTGTGCCTCATCAAGCTCTGCCCATAGCTCGTCGATACGTCGCCTATCACGGCGAACGAGCACTAATAGCGCCACGACCAGTGTCCAGCCGCCGCCAGCAACAAACGAAAGCAGAATTACGAATTCTGCTCCAAGCCACGTTCCTATTCCTATGGCTGAACCAACCGCACCAAAGGCAACGAGTCCGTACTCAATCCACCTGTCTTCAGAATTACTATTAATTTGCCCCAAGGCCCGCCCGCTCCGAACGAGGTCTGATGATTCGCATTTTGTTAGCTTGGCAATGAGACAAAATGCAACGCAAAATTGCAAGTAGCTGAAGCGGTCACAATGGCCATACGTTACCGCATCTCTATAAACTGTCGCACTACGTCTCTACCCGTCACTCTAGCGATCTGGCTCAACAATGTGGGTAGCAAGAAACAGCCTTTTAGGCCGAGGTTTTGAGTAACATTTTGGATAACATGAACTCAAAGGCAAAAAGCCTAAGTATATGAAAATAATAGCAAATATTCCAGATTTGGCTTGGGTATGGCGCACCCCCTCTCCGCCATCTAACCCTTTGAGAGACAAGGGTTCGAGGCCGCAGCCCGGCAGCTCCATAACCGCCTGGAAATTCAGTCCGCCACAGCAACGCCACAGTGGCAGGACGCATCGTTGCTTTTTCCGAAGACAGCCTCCCAGGGTCTCAAGGGCGCTTCAAAGGCGCCCCTTTCTCATCAAACCCCGTCACGGTCGCGCCGGCCCGCTGCATAGGCCAGGGTATGGAGCCAGGGAACGGAGACCGCCATCGAGCGGATCGCACGGGAGGACGCGACCGTTTCAGCAGGAAAGCCCTGCCTGCAGGCAGGGCTTTCGAGGGTGTCGGCGTACTCGGTCGCGAGGGCGGGTTCACACGTGCTGATCCGGCGTTTCGAGGAGGATCTCGCGCTTGCCGGCATGGTTGGCGGGGCCGACGATGCCCTCCTTCTCCATGCGCTCCATGAGCGAGGCGGCGCGGTTGTAGCCGATCTGCAGCCGCCGCTGGATGTAGGACGTCGATGCCTTCCTGTGCCGCAGCACGATGGAGACCGCCTGCTCGTAGAGATCGCCGCCCGGCGCTCCGAACTCGCCCTGGTCGAAGACCGGCGAGTCGCCGCCCGCGCCGCCCTCGTCCTCGTCGGCGGTGACGGCTTCCAGATATTGCGGCCGGCCCTGTCGTTTGAGGTGGGCGACGACCTTCTCGACCTCCTCGTCGGAGCAGAACGGCCCGTGCACGCGGGTGATGCGCCCGCCGCCGGCCATGTAGAGCATGTCGCCCTGGCCGAGAAGCTGCTCGGCGCCCATCTCGCCTAAGATCGTGCGGCTGTCGATCTTCGAGGTCACCTGGAAGGAGATGCGGGTCGGGAAGTTCGCCTTGATCGTGCCGGTGATCACGTCCACCGACGGGCGCTGGGTCGCCAGGATCACGTGGATGCCCGCCGCGCGCGCCATCTGCGCCAGGCGCTGGATCGCGCCCTCGATCTCCTTGCCGGCCACCATCATCAGGTCGGCCATCTCGTCGACGATCACCACGATGTAGGGCAGCGGCTCGAGGTCCATCACCTCGTCCTCGTAGACCGCCTGGCCGGTCTCGCGGTCGAAGCCGGTCTGGACGGTGCGGGTGATGACCTCGCCGCGGGCCTTCGCTTCCGAGACGCGGGCGTTGAAGCCGTCGATGTTGCGCACCCCCAGCTTCGACATCTTCTTGTAGCGGTCCTCCATCTCCCGCACCGCCCAGCGCAAGGCGATGATCGCCTTCTTCGGATCGGTGACGACGGGGGTGAGGAGGTGCGGAATGCCGTCGTAGACGGAGAGCTCCAGCATCTTCGGGTCCACCATGATCAGACGGCACTGGTCGGGCCTGAACCGATAGAGCAGCGACAGGATCATGGTGTTGATGGCGACCGACTTGCCCGAGCCGGTGGTGCCGGCCACCAGCAGGTGCGGCATGCGGGCGAGGTCCGCGATCACCGGCTCGCCGCCGATCGTCTTGCCGAGGCACAAAGGCAGCTTGTGCTGCGACGTCTCGAAGTCGTGGCTCGCCAGGAGCTCGCGCAGGAACACCGTCTCGCGCACCTGATTGGGCAGTTCGATGCCGATGGCATTTCGGCCGGGAATGACCGCGACACGGGCCGACGTCGCGCTCATGGAGCGGGCGATGTCATCCGACAGTGCGATGACCCGCGAGGACTTGGTGCCGGGCGCCGGCTCCAGCTCGTAGAGCGTCACCACCGGACCGGGATGGACGTGAATGACATCCCCCTTCACGCCGAAATCGCGGATGATCTTCTCGAGTCGGCCCGCCGTTTCCTCCAGGATGTCCTCCGTGAGCACCGGCTCCTGACGCTCGGGAGGGAGCGCAAGATAGGAAAGCTCCGGCAGTTCGTAGGTCTCTCGCGGCATGGCCGGATGGGCCCCGGCTTCGGACGGGATCGAAGCGGGCACCGGCGTCGAAGCCGCCGGTTCCACGACCGGGACGGGCGCCCGGGCGGTCGATGCGGGCAGGGCCCGTTCGGGCGCGGCAGCAGCGGCCTGCACGGCCGGCGGGGCCGGCCGCCGATCCATGGATGGAAGTTCATCCTGGTAGAGCAGCAGGTACGCGGGATCGATGTCCAGGCCCTCGCGCGGCTCGTTGCCCGGGGAAGCGGGAGGCTCCGGCTCCACAGGGTCGAGAGCGGCGTTCTCCGCCTCAGCCGGGTCAGGCGCGTCCTGCACGGCAAAGCGGACTTCGCCCGTCGTGTAGTAGCTGTAGGCCCAAGCCGTGAAAACGACCTGCGGCGAGATCGTCGGGACGGGTCCAGCCGCGGCAACCGGCTTCTCCACCGTTTCATCAGGTGAAACGGCATGGGACTCGACCGCGCCTGCCGTCTCCGCGGCAACGCCGGCATCGATGGCGTCGGGTTGCGATTCGGCGACACGGTCCGGTCTCGCATCGCCCCGGGGTTCCTCGACAGCGCCGGAGGGGTAGGTCGCCAGCAAGGATGCCATCCGCCGGCGGACTTCCGGCACGTCCGCGCCAGCCCGGTTCCCCGCTCGGTCCGTATTCGCAACGTCACCTGCCGGCTCCGCCGACGGGGGGGCTCCCTTGCCGGGACCGGCTCCCGTCCGTCCGCCCCTATCCCGCAGGAACTTGTCGGGCGTCCGTGTGCAGGTCGCGCCGGCGACGACGAAGGCCTGCCACCAGGCCGGATGCGCGGCGGGAACCGCTCCTTCCGGCCCGTCGGACAGGGTCCTGTCCGACGAGATCCGATCGGCAATTCCGCGATCCTGGCCCCTCGCTTCAGGAGACGAGGCCTGCCGGGAGAGCAGACGGGAGGGTGCTGCTCCGGTCGCCGACGGGCCGGGGTCGGTTTGCTCCGCAGAGCGGACTTCGGGTCTTGCAAGAGGGTAAGGTCGGTTCGGACGCATCTGATCTGGAGGGTGAGGGGCCCAAAGGCCTTATGATGGGTGCTGCCGTGCAATGTGGATCGGACTGGTAAAAAGACGGTTAGGCGGTCCGTCGCCGTATGCGCCTTTGACGGACAAGCCCTTGCCGTACCGGCAACTCTCAGTTCCGCCGTACCCTTGAGGTTTTCAACGGCGGCGCAGAACTCGGCCGGTCACGGACCGCCCACCTTACGACTGGTCAAGCCGAACAATTGCGGGGCCGCCGGGGCGTGCGACTCGCATAAATCCAACCATCGAAGCCGGAGCCTATCGGAGATTTCGGGGCAGCCATGGAACCGATGCGGGTCCACCTGCATAACTAGGGCGTTCGCAAAACGGCAGGGGATGGGCGGAGGGCTCCGTTCGCGTCAGTGGGAGACGAGCGATGACGAAATCGGCTCTTCTTGTCGGATCCGCCTGCCTCGCAATAGCCCTCGGCACCGCTCAGGAGGTGCAGGCTCAACCCCGCTTCCATGGCGGATATCATCATGGCGGCTTCTACCGTGGCGGTTGGGGCGGGTATTACCCCGGATATGCCTATCGTCATCGCGGCTGGGGAGCCGGGGGCGCCCTGGCTGCCGGCCTGATCGGCGGAGCCATCCTTGGAAGCATCGCTTCGGCAGCGGCGGCGCCGGCCTATTACGGCTACACCCCCTATTACGGATATCCTTACGGCGGCTCCTCCTACAGCGTCAGCTATGCTTATCCGAGCTACGGATACGGATATTACGCGCCGTATGCGTATTCGTATCCCGTCTATACCTACCCGCGCTATGCCTATCGCTACAGCTACCCCGCGGTGAGCTATTACGGAGGGCCCTACTACCGGCCCTATCCGGCTTACCGCGTCCGGACGGTGTATCGTGCCCGCCCCGTCTATCGCGCGGTCAGGCCCATTCCGTCCGTCCGGTCGGTCGGCTCGATCCAGATCGAGCGCGACCGGATGCGCGCCCCCGTGCGTTGACGGCGCATCCTCGGCTGCGGCGGCCGAGGGCGGCCCGTTCATGAAAGGACGCGCTCGACGCTCGCGGAGATTTCGAGCAGGCGCTTGTCGTGCCCATGCCGTGCGACGAGCATGAAGCCAACTGGAAGTTCGGCACCGGGAACGGGCAGGGAAATGGCCGTCAGATCGAACTGGTTTGCGGGTGTCGTGTTGCGCAGGATCAGGCTGTCGGTCTTGTTGTAGAGCTTCTCGTCTGCAATGAGCGGCGCGGCGAGCGGCGCCACGACGGGCGTCGTCGGCAGGGCGACGACGTCGAAAGGGGAGAGCCTGCGGTCCATGGCCTCTGCGAGCGCAGCGCGCTTTCTCATCATCCGGATATAATCGGCAGCCGAGACGGAGCGCCTCAACGCAATCCACTTCTGCACGCGCGGATCGATGAGATCTCCTCTCGCTTCTATCCATTCCGCATGGACGGCGGCGGCCTCGACGGAAGCGATGGAGCCACGCGCGGTCGCCTCCGCCATCTCCTCCAGGAGATCTTCCAGGTCGCAGTCGACGATCCGTGCACCCTCGGCGGCCAACCGGTTCAGAGTCCGCTCGAAGGCGCCCTCGACGAGCGCGTCCATCCGAGAGAAGAGACGGCCGCGCGGAACGCCCACGCGAAGCCCTTGCAGCGGATAGGAAGCCGGCGGAAGCACTTCCTCCCCCGCCATGACGGAATCCGCTGCCGCACAATCGGCGACGTTGCGCGCGAGGGGGCCGAGCGAATCGAGGCTGTACGAGAGCGGAAAGGCTCCCCTCAGGGAGATGCGCCGCGCCGTCGGCTTGAAGCCGACGACACCGTTGAAGGCAGCCGGAATTCGCACCGATCCGCCCGTGTCGCTGCCGATGGAGATCGCGCTCGTTCCCTCGGCGACCGCAACCCCCGCTCCCGATGACGACCCGCCCGGAATGCGCTGCGGGTCGACGGCATTGCAGGGCGTTCCGTAGTGCGGATTGAGGCCGATCCCGGAGAATGCGAACTCGACCATGTTGGTCTTGCCGAGGATCACGGCGCCTGCCTGACGCAGGCGCCGCACCACCTCGGCGTCCTCCTGGGCGGGCGGACGCTCGCGAAAGATCCGGGATCCCGCCGTCGTCGGCTCGCCCGCGACATCGAGAAGATCCTTGATCGAAACGATGACGCCGTCGAGCGGCCCCAGCGTCACGCCTGCGCGCCGTCTTGCGTCGGCGGCATCGGCGGCCGCCCGTGCGGCGTCGCGGTAGATCTTGACATAGACGCGCTCGTCGTCGGCGCGCTTGTCCAATCGCTCGAGGACGGCTTCGAGCCTGTCGCGAACACTTTTCATGTCTCAGGACCTGTCTAGGCGTGGGCCGGCTCATTCGTCGGGGAAAAGGCTCGCCCAATCAAGAGCAGCCTGGGTCGGCCTCCGAGTTCTCTGCCCCGAGAGCCTCGGGGCCGGTGCCGGTTTCCTTGCTCGATGAGACATGCCGATTGTCACAGTGCTTCGGAAATGGCTGGCCACACTCCGCGGCGCTTCCTATAACTCTCCCTATCCGAAAACCGGACGACCCCGCGGCGCGAAGAGCCCGGGTCGGCGCAGGATGGAGTTCTAGTCCGCTCATGACCCCGGCCCAGAGTCACAGCCATGCAGTCGAGGGGCTGAACGACACCCAGAAGCGTGTCCATAAGATCCTGCTGGCCGCCCAGAATCCTTTGTCGGCCTACGAGGTCCTGGACAAGATGCGCTCCAAGGGCGCCGTCACGCCCCCGACCGTCTACAGGTCCCTCGAAAGGCTCATCGAGAAGGGGCTGGCACATCGGCTCGAGAGCCTGAATGCCTACGTCGCCTGCAAGCACCCCCATCATCACGACATGGCGGCGTTCGCCATCTGCGAAGCGTGCGGCCTGGTGACCGAGTTCACCGACCCTCAGATCGACGAGCGGCTGACCGGGTGGAGCGACGCTCATTCCTTTCGCCCCAGCAAGGTGACGGTCGAAGTCCGTGGCCTGTGCGGCGGGTGTTGCCCGGAACGCGGCCGGCCCTAACTCGTTTGTTACTGTAGAACTTCTTGCCGGACCGGACCCCGGAAGGGAGTTCGCGCTCCAGCATAGGTCTCTATGCAACATTGCAAGCAAAAATTGCAACGATACCACATTGTACAAGCGGAGCTTTACCTATATGAACATGTAGGAATCGAAATTACAGGAGCCAGGTATGAACGCTCGAGCCAACCGGAAAGAAGAAGAGGAGATGCTCCTCCAGCGTGCGGACGATCTGTGCCGTGCCAACAATCTGCGCCTGACCCCCATTCGCGAGCGCGTCTATCGGGAACTCGTCCAGAGCGGCGGACCCGTCGGCGCGTACGACCTCGTCGACCGGCTCAGCAGCGACAAGAAACGCCTTGCTCCGGTGACCATTTACCGGGCCCTCGATTTCCTCCGGGATGCAGGACTGGTCCATCGTCTTGCGACGCAGAACTCCTACATCGTCTCGCACGGTCAGCCGGATGTGAACGCCATGAAGGTCATGTTCGTCTGCACGAAGACGGGCCAGACCGTGGAGGTCCATTCGAAGGAGGTGGCCGAGGCGATCCGGAAAGCGGCCGAAGAAGCCGGCTTCAAGTCCCTCTCGCCCTTCATCGAGGTCGAAGGAGAGATGAGCTCCAAGTAAGAAGTCAGGGCGGCCCCTCGCCCTTCTCGCTCGAGGCAACCGAACGGAAAGGCCGGGCAGTTCGCCCGGCCTTTCTCGTTACTCCGCAGCCAGCGCCTGACGGGAAGCGGGCTGTCTCTTCTCCTCGACCGCTCCCCTTCGCCGCTCATGGGAGATGAAGGTGTAGAACATCGGGACCACGAACAGCGTAAAGATCGTTCCGATGGACATGCCGGACGCGATCACGATACCCATGGAGAACCGGGCCGCCGCTCCCGCGCCGCTGGCATAGAGCAGCGGAGCGACGCCCAGCACCATGGCGGCGGTCGTCATCAGGATCGGCCGCAGACGCACCCGGGCCGCCTCCTGGATCGCCTCGCGCCGGTTCAGCCCCTGCTTCTCCTTGAGCTCGTTGGCGAACTCGACCATCAGGATGCCGTGCTTCGTGATCAGCCCCACAAGGGTGATCAGGCCGACCTCCGTATAGATGTTCAAGGTCGCAAGACCCAGATTGAGGAAGATCATGGCCCCGAACATCGACAGGGGAACCGACATCATGATGATGAACGGATCGCGGAAGCTCTCGAACTGCGCCGCAAGCACCAGATAGATCACGATGATCGCCAGCCCGAAGGCGAGCGCGATGGAGCTCCCCTCCTGCACCTCCAGCCGGGACTGGCCGGCGTAATCCTCGTAGAAGCCCTGGGGCATGATTTCCCGGGCGATCGAGCGGAGGGTCTGGAGGCCTTCCGACGTCGTCACGCCGGGCAGCGGCAGGGCCGACAGGGTCGCCGAGTTGAGCTGGTTGAACTGCTCGATCGACGCGGGAGAGGCATCCGTCTGGATACGGACGAGAGCGGAGAGCGGCACCATCGAGCCGTCGGCGGCCCGCACGTAGTATGCACCCAGGCGCTCGGGGTTCAGTCGGTCGACCTGCCGAACCTGGCTGATGACGTCGTAGCTCCGGTTGTCGCGGTCGAACTTGGAGATGGGAGCTCCACCGACGAGCGCACCGAGCGTATTGCCGATCTCGCTGACCGGCACGCCCATTGCCGCCGCCCGGTCGCGGTCGACGACGATCCGCGCCCGGGGCGTCTGGTAGGTGACGGAGTTCTGGACGATGATGAACTTGCCGGTCTCCATGGCCTTCTGCTTGACCCGTTCGGCCACTTCATAGGCCTGGGCGGGATCGCCGATGGTGCGCAGGACATACTGGATCGGCAGGCCGCCGCCGGCACCCGGCAGGGAAGGCGGCGCGAACACGAAGGCCTGAACGCCCGCGTTCTCGTTGAGGAGGTTCTGAATCTCCTGCTTCGTCACCACTCCCTTCTTCTTCCGCTCGCTCCATTCCTTCAGCTTGAAGCCGACGAAGCCGCCTCCGCCGCCATCGATGCCGACGATGAGGAAGGAGTCGTCGATCTCCGGGATCTTCTCACCGGCATTGGTGAACTGGCTGGCGAAAGCCTGGGTGTAGTCGGCGGTTGCGTATTGCGGAGCATTGACGAGGCCGAGATAGGCGCCCTGATCCTCCTCGGGCGCCAGTTCGGACGGCGTCTTGACGAAGAGGAACACCGTCGTCGCCAGGAGCGCCGCCACGATGGTGAGCGTCACATAGCGATAATCCAGGGAGCCCTTGAGCCGCCTGGCGTACCAGTTCTCCACGCGGGTGAAGGTCCGGTCGACGACGCCTGCAAAGCCCGTCTGGCCTCCGTGGCCATGGGGCTTGAGCAGCTTGGAGGACATCATCGGCGACAGGGTGACGGCGATGATGCCGGAGATGATCACCGCCCCTGCCAGGGTGAAGGCGAACTCCCGGAACAGGGTCCCGGTGAGGCCCTGCGTGAACCCGATCGGGGCATAGACGGCCGCGAGCGTGATGGTCATCGAGACGATCGGCACGAAGATTTCCTTCATGCCCACGATGGCGGCATCGACCGGCCTCAGTCCCTCCTCGATGTGTCGATGGATGTTCTCGAGCACCACGATGGCGTCGTCGACGACGAGACCGATGGCGAGCACCATCGCGAGAAGGGTCAAAAGGTTGATCGAGTATCCGAGGACGTACAGCACGAAGCAGACGCCGACCAATGACAGCGGGATCGTGACGATGGGGATCAGGACCGAGCGGAAGGAGCCCAGGAACAGCAGGATCACGACGATGACGATGAGAGCCGCCTCGCCGATGGTCTTGAACACCTCCTCGATCGAGGCGGAGATGAAGTTGGAGGCGTCGTAGACGATCTGCACGGTCATGCCCTTGGGCAGCGTGGGCCTGATCGCATCGATGGCCCTTGTCACTTCCTCGGCCACGGTCAGCGGGTTCGCCGACGGGGTCGGCGTGATGCCGATGAAGGTGCCCTCCTTGCCGTTGAAGCTCACCTTCGTGTCGGTGCTCTTCGGACCCAGCTCCACGTCCGCCACGTCGCGCAGGCGCACGATCTGGTCGCCGTTGGAGCGGATCGGAAGCGCGCCGAAGGACTCCGGCGTCTGGAAGGTGGTCTGCATCTCGAGCGCATAGGCTACGAACTCGTTCTGCGTCTTGCCGGGCGCGGCGAGGAAGTTGTTCGAGCGGACCGCGGTCACCACGTCGCCGGCGGTCACGCCGCGCGCCGCAAGGCGAACGGGGTCGATCCAGATGCGCATGGAGAAGTCGCGCCCGCCGAGGATCTCGGCCGAGCCCACGCCCTCCAGGGTCGCGAAGCGCGGCTGCACGACGCGCGTCAGGAATTCGGAGACCTGCTCGGGGTTCATCTCCGAGCTGGCGAAGGTCAGGTACATGAGAGCGAAGGTCTGGCCCGTGCCCTTGACGATGACCGGATCCTCCGCGTCCTGCGGCAGCTGGGCGCGAACGGTCTGGACCTTGGCGGTCACTTCCGTCAGCGCTGCGTTGGGGTCCGTATTCAGGCGCATGCGGACGGAGACCGTGCTCAGGCCGAGGCGGCTCTGAGAGGTCACGTAATCGACGCCTTCGGCGCTCGACACGGCCTTGGCAATCGGCGTGCTGATGAAACCCTGCATCAGATCGGCGCTTGCGCCCGTATAGGTGGTCGTGATGGTGATAGTGGTCTCCTCGACCTCCGGGTACTGACGGACCTGGAGGCTCATCAGACCCTGCGCGCCGAGCAGCAGAATCAGGAGGCTCACCACCATGGCCAAGACCGGGCGGCGAATGAAGAGTTCTGTGAAACTCATGGGCGTGCTGCCTTATTCTCCGGTCGCGAGCTTCGTCGCGCCGATCTTGGTCAGGTCGATCGTGTTGTTGATCTTCACCGTCGCCCCCGCCTGAAGCTTGTTCTGGCCCGAGGCGACGACCTGCTGACCCGGCTGGAGCCCGGACATGATCTCCACCACGCCTCCGCGACGGCGGCCGGTCTTGACGAAGACCTGCTTCGCCACGTCGACCTTCTGGCCGTCCTTCTCTTCCGGTTCGACCGTATAGACGTAGTCGCCGTAAAGGCTGGTGATGACGGCCGTCTGCGGAATCGTGATCACGTTGGGCTCCGGCGGAAGAATGGCTTCCACATGGAGGAACTGGCCGGGAAGGACGCTTCCGTCCTTCTCGATGTCGACGGTCGCCTGAACGGAGACGAGGCGCGTCTTGGGATCCACCCGGGGATCCTTGCCCGTGATCTGGCCGGTGAAGCGCAGGTCGTTGTCCGCAACGCCCACCCGAACCTCCTGGCCCAGCCTGATCTTGCTGGCCTCCTGCTCGGGCACCGTGAAGTCGACCTTCATGGTGGAGAGATCCTGGAAGCTCGCGATCACCGTGCCCGGCTGCAGATACTGGCCGATGTCGATCCGCGGAATGCCGATCACGCCGGAGAACGGGGCCTTGAGGGCCTTCTGCTCGATGGTCGCCTCGAGACGCGCCAGCCTCGACCGCGCGGCCGCCAGCGCCGCACTGGCCTGGTCGAAATTGGCCTCGGTCCCGTAGCCGCGGGAGGACAGGGTCTTCGCCCGTTCGAAGTTGCTCTCGGCCACCTTCACGGCGGCCTGCACGTCCGTGAGGTCGGCGCGCTCGACGGTGTCGTCGAGCTGCACCAGCACCTCGCCCTTGCGAATGTTCTGGTTCGCCTTGAACTTGATCTCCTTGACGATGCCCGGGGTCTCGAACGACAGCTCGACCCCATTGGCCGCGCGGGCCGTTCCGATGGCGCTCACGGCCGGGGTCCAGGTCTTGGACTCCACCTTCGCCGAGGACACCACCTGGGGCGGCGCCTTCATGTTGGCGAAGAAGTCCTTGATCATCTTGTCCTTGAAGAAATTGAACCAGACCAGCCCGGCGCAGAGTCCAATCGCAAGGATGAACACAAGGGTGACTACGATGCGCCGTTTCATGGGCTTGTTCCGAGAGCTTGGAGGACCGAAGAATCGGATCCTATCTGAATGTGGAGGGTGCGGCTGTAGCGCAACTTGCCCTTGACGCCAATGCCGCGGCGCACTTTATATACCGTCTGGACGGTTTAGTGCAAGAGGTGCGGATGTTCGCGTGTGTCCGGGGCCGGAGGAGTTCCCGAGAGAAGATTCTCGATGCGGCCGCCGAGCTCGTCAGTGAAATCGGTTCGGGACGATTGACCCTCGATGCGGTCGCGGAACGGGCCGGACTCAGCAAGGGCGGACTTCTTTACAATTTCCCGAGCAAGGAGGCACTCCTCCAGGCGATGATCCAGCGTCTCGTGGATGAAGTTTCCTTGGAAAAAGAGGCGCTGAGGAGGCAGCTGCCCCCCAAGCGCAATCTTGAAGCCAGGCTGTGCACCTCCGCCCTCCTCAAGATGTGCGGCGGCGGAAAGATGAAAGAGATTGCCACCGGCATGCTCGCCGCCTCCTCCGAGAACCCGCGCCTTCTGGAGCCGGTGCGCAGCGTCGTGAGGGAAACCCTGGAAAAGCTCAGGAGCACCTCGGACGACGTCGATGCCAGCATCGTGGCATGGCTCGCGGTCGAGGGCCTGCGCAGCATGGAGATGCACGACATCAGCCCCTTCTCGGACCAGGATCGCGAGCGGATCGTCGGCGCCATCAACCGCCTGCTCGACAACGGTATTGCCGAACAGGCCCCGAAGGACAATAAGCCTTAAGCCATCCAGGCCGGGTCGTTCAGGATCTCGTCCGTATGCTCGCCGAGGCGCGGCGACGGGCGCCGCGCGGCCATAGGCTCCCCATCGATCACGATGGGCGAGCGCACGGAGGGAATCGCTCCTCCCTTTGCGGCAGAGGAGGGCAGATCGACCCTCATGCTGCGCGCGATCACCTGCGGGTCGGCAAAGACGTCGGCCACCGTGTTGATGGGACCGGCCGGAACGCCCTGCGCCTCCAGCGCCGCCAGAAGTGCTTCCCGCGTCATCCCAAGGGTCAGTTCGGTGAGCAGGGGGATCAGATCGGTACGGTGCCGCACCCGCCCCGCATTGGTCCTGAACCGCTCGTCCCGGGCCAGTTCCGGCTGCCCGAGCACCTCGACGAAGCGGGCATATTGCCCGTCGTTCCCGACGGCCACGATCACATGCCCGTCCGCAACGGGGAAGACCTGGTAGGGGACGATGTTGGGATGGGCATTGCCCATGCGCCGGGGCGACTTGCCCGAGGCGAGATAGTTCATGGCCTGGTTGGCGAGAACGCTCGTCTGGACGTCGAGGAGCGCCATGTCGAGATGAGCCCCCTCGCCCGTCAGGTCCCTGCGGCGCAGGGCTGCGAGCACGCCGACCACGGAATAGACGCCGGTGAAGATATCGGCGAAGGCGACGCCGATCTTCTGGGGCTCGCCCTCCGGATCGCCGGTCAGGTCCATGATCCCGCCCATGCCCTGGATCATGAAATCGTAGCCGGCCCGCGAAGCGTAAGGCCCGTTCTGCCCGAACCCGGTGATGGAGCAGTAGACGAGCCGCGGATTGACGCCCTTGAGGCTCTCGTAATCGAGGCGGTACTTCTTCAGCCCGCCGACCTTGAAATTCTCGATCACCACGTCCGCATGGGCGGCGAGCCTGCGGACCAGGTCCTGCCCTTCCTGGGTCTCGAAATCGACGGCGATGGAACGCTTGCCCCGATTGCAGGAATGGAAGTAGGCCGCCGAGAGATCCTCCCCATCGGCCCCTTCGATGAAGGGCGGACCCCAGCCGCGCGTGTCGTCCCCGGCTCCGGGGCGCTCGACCTTGACCACGTCGGCCCCGAGATCCGCGAGGAGCTGGCCGACCCAGGGGCCGGCCAGGATCCGGGCGAGTTCAAGGACTTTGAGCCCCTCGAGCGGCTTCGTCATGATGCTTCCGCCCCAGCTCAGAAGAACGCCTGCAGCCCGGTCTGCGCACGGCCCAGGATGAGGGCATGCACGTCGTGCGTGCCTTCGTAGGTGTTGACGGTCTCCAGGTTCTGCGCATGGCGCATCACGTGATACTCCTCCTGAATGCCGTTGCCGCCGTGCATGTCGCGGGCCGCGCGGGCGATCTCGAGCGCCTTGCCGCAATTGTTGCGCTTGACGAGCGAGATCATCTCCGGTGCGACGCGCCCCTCGTCGAAGAGGCGGCCGACCCGCAGGGAGGCGTGAAGGCCGAGAGCGATCTCGGTCATCATGTCCGCGAGCTTCTTCTGCACCAGCTGAGTGGCCGCGAGCGGACGGTTGAACTGCTTGCGGTCGAGAGTGTACTGCCGTGCCCGGTGCCAGCAATCCTCCGCCGCGCCCATGGCGCCCCAGGAGATGCCGTAGCGGGCGCGGTTCAGGCAGCCGAAGGGACCCTTCAGGCCCGACACGTTCGGCAGCAGCGCATCCTCGCCGACCTCGACGCCGTCCATGACGATCTCGCCCGTGATGGAGGCGCGGAGCGAAAGCTTGCCGCCGATCTTCGGCGCCGAAAGGCCCTTCATGCCCTTCTCCAACACGAAGCCGCGGATCTGGTTGTCGTGGGCCGCCGATTTCGCCCAGACCACGAACACATCCGCGATGGGCGAGTTCGAGATCCACATCTTGGTGCCGGTCAGGCGATAGCCGCCGTCGATCTTCTCGGCGCGGGTCTTCATGCCGGCCGGATCGGAACCTGCATCCGGCTCGGTGAGGCCGAAGCAGCCCACATATTCGCCGGAGGCGAGCTTGGGCAGGTACTTCCGGCGCTGCTCCTCCGAGCCATAGGCATAGATCGGATACATGACGAGCGAGGACTGGACGCTCATCATGGAGCGATACCCGGAATCGACCCGCTCCACCTCACGGGCGACGAGACCGTAGGCGACGTAGGATGCGCCGGCGCAGCCATATTCCTCCGGCAGGGTGACGCCGAGAAGGCCGAGTTCGCCCATCTCGTTGAAGATCGCGCGATCGGTGCGCTCCTCGCGGTAGGCCTCGATCACCCGCGGCAGAAGCTTTTCCTGGGCATAGGCGCGTGCGGTGTCGCGGATCATCCGCTCGTCGTCGGTGAGCAGGTCTTCGAGCAGGAGCGGATCGTCCCACTTCAGTTTTGCGAGTTCGTCGGCGCCGGCCATGGCTGCGATCCTTCTTCTTCGAGCACCCCGAAGGGCGAGGTGCGGCTGGACTTCATGAATTCGAGCGCGAAAATTGCCCTGGACGGCAGGGAAGTAAAGCGACATCTTCGAAGCAGGTTATTCGAAATCGGAATGATCAGGTGTTCAGGCGCGGTTTCCTCCCCAGTGTCGGCAACCTTCTCGCCTTCGAGGCGACGGCCCGCCATGGAAGCGTCTCCCGGGCCGCGGAGGAGCTCAACCTGACCCAGAGCGCGGTTTCGCGGCAGATTCAGCAGCTGGAGGACGCCCTCGGGGTATCCCTGTTCAGCCGCACGCGCCAACGGGTGGTTCTGACCGATGTGGGGCGCATGTACGCCACCCACGTGCGCAACACCCTCGCCGAGCTGTCGGATGCGACCCGCCAGGCCATCGCCCTCTCCGGAACGAGCGGCGTCCTCAACCTCGCGGTCCTTCCGACCTTCGGGACGCGCTGGCTCATTCCGCGGATGCGGGAATTCCTCGATCTGCACCCGGACGTGACGGTGAATTTCGGAGTCCGTCTCGTTCCGTTCGACTTCGCGGCCGAACCCTTCGATGCCGCAATCCATTTCGGCCAGCCGCATTGGCCAGGGGCTCTCTGCGACCATCTGCTGGACGAGGAATGCGTGCCGGTCTGCAGCCCGGACTACCGGGAGCGGGAGAACATCCGCTCGCCGGCCGATCTCGCCCGGGCGACCCTTCTCCAGCAGAGCACGCGCTCCACGGCCTGGGCGGAATGGTCCGCCGGAGCCGGCGTGGACATCGGCAACGCCCTGCGCGGCCCGCGCTTCGAGCAGTTCGCCATGGTCGCCCAGGCCGCCGTCGCAGGGCTGGGCGTCGGACTCATCCCGCACTTCCTGATTGCGGACGAGATCGCATCCGGCCGCCTGACGATCCTCTTCTCCCAGAGCCTGATCAGCAGCGGGGCCTATTATCTCGTTTATCCCGAGCCGAAGGCGGAAGCCCCGCTGGTGCGCTCCTTCCGCGACTGGATCAGGGCGAAGGCGCGGCAGGCCTCCGCTCCTCACGGGACTGCGACGGCCGCCTGGGCAGCAGCCGGCTTAAGGTGAAGGCGCCCCAGCCGCAGAAGGCGATGGCCTCCACCATCGAACGCGGCGTGCCGTCGAACAGGGCGCTTACCAGGGCGATCATGCCCGCCCCCGTGCAGAGCTGAAGCGTTCCCATGAGCGCAGAGGCCGTGCCTGCGATGGGGCCATGGGCTTCGAGGGCCAGAACGGCAGTCGAGGGGATCACGAGTCCGAGCGAACCGAAGGCTGCGAAGAGCAGCCCCCAGAGAACATAAGGGCTGTCGATCCCGGACAGGGTCAGGACGAGCAGCAGGGTCGCCAGAGCTGCGAAGACCGCGATCGCGACGCGGACCACGCGCTCCGCGCCGAAGCGGCGCATGAGGGTGCTGTTGAACTGCGCTCCGCCGATGAAGGCGATGGCATTGGAGGCGAAGACGAGGCTGTAGCGGGACGGCGTCAACCCATAATGCTCGATGAAAACCACGGAGGATCCGGCCAGGTAGGCGAAGAAGCTCGCCTGCCCGAGCCCGCCGATGAAGACGAGTCCAAGGAACCGCCGGTCCTTGAACAACCCGCCATAGGCGCGCGCCACCTCGATGACGCTGCGACGGTTCGCATTCCTTCCCCGCGTCTCCGGCAGAAGGGCGGCAACGACGACGAGGCCCGCGAGGCCGATGCCGGCAATCGCCCAGAAGATCACCCGCCAGCTGTAGAATTCCGTCAGCGCGCTGCCCGCCAGCGGCGCCAGGATGGGCGACACGCTGAACACCAGCATCGTGGTCGCCATCAGGCGCGCCGCTTCGGCGCCCGTATGAAGGTCGCGGACGATGGCGCGCGTGATGACCATGCCGGCGCAGGCGCCCACCCCCTGCAGGAAACGGAACGCAATCAGCATCTCCGCACTCCTGGCGAAGCTGCACCCGATGGCTCCGGCGATGAACAGGACGAGCCCGAAATAGATGGGGGGCTTGCGTCCGACCTGGTCGGACACCGGACCGTAGATGACCTGGCAGACCGCCACCGCCAGGAAGAAGCTCATCAGGCTCATCTGGACGGCCCCGATCTCGACCTGCAGATCCCGCGCGATGGCGGGAAATGCCGGGAGATACATGTCGATGGCAAAGGGCCCGATGGCCGACAGCATGCCGAGAACCAGCGCGTTGCGAAGAAACGAGGACTTCATGGAAATGTCTTCCGCAGAACGGCGGCCTGCCGGCCGCCAAAGAGACGACGGCCCACGCCCATGGAGCGCAGGAGGAAATGAAACTGGGGAAAAGAGGCCGCGCCGGGTCGGCGGCAAGAACGGGCCTGCCAGCCGAACCGGATGCTTTTATGCCGCCCTGCCGCTAGGCGCAAGACAGGAATGAAAGGAAAGGAGCGCGCTTTTGGAAAAGCGCGCCCCTGGAGCCATGGATCGGGAGGCCTACAGCAGCGCGCTCTCCTTCCTTCCGGAAAGATGGAACGCCGCATAGACGGCAATGACGGTCATGGTCAGAAGAATGGTCGAGAGCGCCGAAGCCGTGCCGTATTCTCCGTCCATCACCGACAGGTAGATGCGGACCGGCATGGTGATCGTCCGGCCCACATAGAGCACAAGGGAAGACGAGAGTTCGTTCATGGCCGTGACGAAGCTCATCAGCGCCCCGGCGAGGATTCCCGGGAGGATGAGCGGGACGGTCACCTTCAGGAAGGCTTTTCCGGGCGCGTAACCCAGGCTGACGGCGGCGTCTTCGAGATTGGGACCGACCTGCTTGAGCGCGGCTGCGACGGAGCGGGCCGAATAGGGCAGACGCCGCACATAGATCGCAAGCACGATGATGAGCCCGGTCCCGGTCAGCGCGAGCGGCGGATCGTTGAAGCGCGTAATGAAGGCGATGCCCATCACGATGCCCGGAACGATATAGGGCACCATGAGAAGCGCATCGAGCGCGCCGGTCGCGAGGCTCGGCCGCCTCGAAATGATGTAGCCGATCAGGGTGCCGCTGACCACGATGGCGGCCACCGCCATGGACGAGAAGATCAGCGTGTTCCAGATCGGATCGGAAACGGTTGCGATCACCTTCTCGTAACTCTGCAGGCTCAGACCGGGCTGGAACACCGGACCGCTGGTACGCCGGAACGAGAACAGCACCACGATGAAAGCCGGCAGAGCGCCCAGGCACACGATCGTGTAGGCGAGCAGGTGCAGGCCGAGGGCCTTCACTCCCCTCACCCGCTGCCGCTCCGGCTTCCTGATCAGGTTGCTGTAGTAGACGTTCTTCCGCAGAAGCCAGCGCTGGCCGAACACCACGATCATCGAGAGCACGATCAGGACGACGCTCAGGGCCGAGGCCATGCCGGGGTTGCCGCCCACTTCGCCTGCGAACAGAGTGAAGGCTTCAGTCGCCAGCACGTTGAAGTCGCGCCCGATGATGCGGGGCGTTCCGAAATCGGCGATGGACAGGACGAAGGTCAGCAGGGCGCTCGCCGAAATGGCCGGAAGAATGAGCGGGAAGGTGACCGTGAACAGCCGCTTCCAGGGCGGTACGCCCAGGCTCTCGGCAGCCTCCTCCACGGAACGGTTGATGGAGGCCAGGGCCCCGGACGTGATGAGAAAGACGTGCGGAAAGAACTTGAGGCTGAACACGAGGATGACGCCGGCCATTCCATAGATCGGCGGGATCAAGATCCCGATGGATGCCAGCCCCTTTCTGACGACGCCGCTGGCACCGAACAGCACGATCCAGGCATAGGCGCCGATGAAGGGAGGCGAGACGAGAGCGACGACGGCCAGCGTCTGGATGACGGCGCGGCCCATGATGTGGAACCGCGTGGTCACGAAGGCAAGCGTGACGCCGAGAAGGAGCGCTCCGGCCATGCCGCCGAAGCCGGCGATGAAAGTGTTGCCGATCGCGCGCTGATAGGTCCTGACCGTGAAGATGTCCACGTAATGGACGAGGGAGAACGCGCCCGTCTCGTTGTCGATGAGGCTGGCCCTCAGGATGGAGGACAGAGGCCAGACGAGGAGGACGAGAAGAATGGCCCAGGCAGCGAAGAGGACGACGGACCAGAGATCGAACCGCACACGCCGCGTCATCGGACCTGTCCCGACTTCACGAGATTGCCGTCGCGGTCGAACAGGGCGACCTTGTCGAGAGGCAGGAGGATTTCGACGGACCGGCCCTCCATGGCGATGAAATCGGCGCTCGGATCCATGACCTGAGCGACCACCTCCCCCGCTTCCGTCGAGAGGGTGTAATGAGCCTCGCGCCCCAGGAAGGTGACCTTCCGCACCTCGCCGCGCAAGGCGACGGCGTTCCCGCCGTCCTCCCGCCGCCCCAAGCGGACGTTCTCGGGCCTGATCGCAAGCTCCACGGCACCGCTTGCGGTGCCGGTTGGAAAGGCGAGAGACTGGCTCCCCACCACGAGGCGCCCCGCCTCGAGCTTCGCGGGAATGAAGTTCATCGTTCCGACAAAACTCGCCGCGAATCGGCGGACCGGGTGCCGGTAGATCTCGAAGGGCGTCCCGATCTGCTCCACGCGCCCCTTGTACATCACACAGATGCGGTCCGAAACGGCGAGCGCCTCCTCCTGGTCGTGAGTGACGTAGATCGTGGTGATCCCGAGCCGCCTCTGGATGTCGCGGATATCCTCCCGCAGTTCGATGCGCAGCTTGGCATCGAGGTTCGACAGGGGCTCGTCCATCAGGAGCAGGGTCGGACGAATGGCCATGGCGCGGGCCAGACCGATGCGCTGCTGCTGGCCGCCCGACATCTCCGCGGGAAGCCGAGACTGGTACCCGTCGAGGCGCACCATCTTCAGGCTTTCCGCAACCCGTGCCTCGATCTCCGATTTGGGCAGGGATCGGGCTTTAAGTCCGAACGCGACGTTCTCGGCCACCGTCAGATGGGGGAAGACCGCATAGTCCTGGAACACCATGCCGATATCCCGCTTATGGGCAGGTCTGCCGTCGATCCGCTGGCCGTTGACGATGATCTCTCCCCGATCCTGGTGCTGGAAGCCGGCGATGGTTCTCAGGAGCGTGGTCTTCCCGCATCCGCTCGGGCCGAGCAGGGTGAAGAACTCGCCGGAGGCGATGGCGAGATCGATGCTCTCGAGGACCCTCACGTCCCGATAGCTCTTGGCCAGCCCTTGGATCCTCAGTTCCGCCACGCCCCTTCTCCTTTTTTGTATAACTACATACCGAGGTTCCGCGACTTTACAAAACTTCCAGGTTTCAGCAACATGGCGTAGCTTTGCTACTTAATCCGGGGAGGAAGGAATGCTCAAAGCGGGTTTGACGGCCGGCGTCCTGCTGGCGTCGCTCAGTGTCACGGCGATGGCTCAGGACAAGTCGGTGGTCGTCTACACGGCCCACAAGGCCTCCATCGTCGACGCGCTCGTCCCGAAATTCGAGAAGGAAACGGGGATCAAGGTCGACGTGGTGAAGGCCGGATCCGGCGACATCATCAAGCGCGTCAAGGCCGAGTCCTCGGCGCCCAAGGCCGACGTGATCTGGAGCATCGGCGGAGAGCAGCTGGAGGACAACAAGGACCTGCTGCAGACCTACACCCCCAAGGAGGACGCAGCCATCCTGCAGACCTACAAGGTGAGCCCCGAGTGGATCCCCTACACGGGCATCCTCCTCGTCATGGCGGTCAACAACAAGGAGCTGAAGCCCAACGAGTATCCCAAGACCTGGGCCGAACTCGGCGACCCCAAGTGGAAGGGCAAGATCTCCTCGGCGCGCGCGGATTCCTCCGGTTCCTCCTTCCAGCAGCTCGCGACCGTCCTGATCGCCTATGGCGACAAGGGATGGGACGTCTATAACAAGATCCTCGCCAACATGAACCTGTCGGACTCCTCCGGCGCCGTTCCCCGTTACGTGAACGACGGCGAGGCTCAGGTCGGCCTCACCCTCGAGGACAACGCCCTCGATTACGTCAAGGGCGGCGGCAACGTGGCCATCGTCTATCCGGCGGACGGCTCCTCCACGGTGGCCGACGGCGTCGCGCTGGTGAAGGGCGCGCCGCATGCCGAGAACGGCAAGGTGTTCATCGACTGGCTGCTGTCGAAACCCGTTCAGGAGCAGCTCGTGTCCGAGATCGGACGCCGTTCCGTGCGGAAGGACGTGACCGGCGCCGGCCTGAAGCCGATCAGCGAGATCAAGCTGGTCGACTACGACATCAAGAAGGTGGCTCAGCACCGCAACGAATGGATCGCCAAATGGAAGGCGGCCCTTCAGAACCGCTGAGGCCGGAACCGGGATCCCAGCGGCAGTACGAGCATGCTGATCGAGGCGTTTTCCGAGGCCAAGGACCCGTCCAGGCCTCACACCAATGAGGATCGTCTCGTGATCCTGCCGGGCCGCGCCTATGCGGTCATCGACGGGGTCACGGACCGCCTGGGGACACGCTATCACGGCATGCTGTCGGGCCAGTATGCGGCTCTGATCGTTCAGGGCGCGCTCGAGCGGATGCTGAGCGCGCCCGATCCTTCCCACGACGGACCTGCTATCGTCCGGGAGCTGACCCGGGCCATCGAGGCGGCCTATATGGCCCACGGCATGGGAGAGAAGGTGCGAGAGGACTGGAATCTGCGCCTCTCGGCGGCTCTCGCCCTCGTCCTGGTCAGGGACCGGACCCTCGACGTGATCCTCGTGGGCGACAGCGGCGTACGCCTGAACGGCACGACCGTCCTGCGGATGGAGAAGGATCTCGACCTCATCACGTCGACCCTGCGGCGCCAGGCCTGGCCCGTGATCGGCGCGAAGGTCCGGGATCGCATGGTTCAGGAGCAGCTCTCCCGCCGCATCACATGGCATGGGACGCGTCAGGCGGCGGATGCCTTCGAGGGTCTGCTCGGCCCCGAGGACCTGGCACGGATCGAGCAAAGCGCCATCCAGGCGAATGTGCGGGACCTGCCGCACGTGCCCGCCCCGTTGATCGAGCACCTCGTCACCGGCGGGATCGTCAATGCCCAGGGCCGGTATCAGAATGACGCCTCCACCGTCCTCGGCTATCCCTGCCTCGACGGCTTCCCGGTGCCGGAGAGCCTGATCCGCATCGAAAGCTTCCCCATCGAGACGATCGACACGATCGAGATCTATTCCGACGGCTATTTCCGGCTCGGCGAGGGCTTCGGCGTCGCGTCCTGGGAAACGGCCTTCGCGGAGGCGGAGCGCGAAGACCCTTCGAAGGTCATCCTCTATCCATCCCCGAAGGGCTCGACGGAATCGGCCTGGGCCGACGACAGAACCTATCTCGGCGTCCGGCTTCGCCAGGCGCCCCTTGCGAAGGCCCCATGAACCGCCCCACCAACCTGATCGAGACCATCGAGCAGCTCGCCCCCTCGCTGAAGAAGGCCGAGCGGCGGGTCGCCGACCTGGTCCTGCAGGATATCGAAGCGACCACGCGGACCAGCATCAAGGCCTTCGCCGCCCAGGCGAATGTCAGCGAGCCGACGGTGATGCGCTTCGCCCGCCGGCTCGGCTGCGACGGTTTCAGCGATTTCAAGATGCGTCTGGCGCAGGACTTCGCCGTCGGGCGCATGTACATCGAGGCCGAGCGAAAGGTTCAATCCGGCGACGCAGGGACCACCGCGCAGCGCGTCTACCAATCCGGAATGGAGGCCTTGAGCACCGCCTTCGCGAGCCTTCAGGAGCACGCGCTGAGCGAGGCCGCCACGGTGGTTGCCCACGCCTCCCGCATCGTCTGCCTCGGAGTCGGCGGCAGCTCGGCCCTCATGGCGCAGGAGATGGAGAACCGTCTCTTCCGGTTCGGGCTGCCGGCGACGGCTTCGGCCGATCCTTACAAGCAGCAGATGCTCGCCGCCATTGCCGAGAAGGACGATGCCTTCCTCATCTTCTCCGTCACGGGCAAGCCGAGCTCCCTCGTGGAGGCCGCCGGCACCGCCGCGAGCCGAGGCGCCGCCGTCATCGCCGTCACGTTGCCGGAGAGCCCGCTGGCGAGGAAGGCGACGCTCCTCCTCCCTCTCGCGATCCCGGGGGACGAGGTCCACTTCAATTTTCCCAACCGCACCCGCTACGGCCAGCTGCTCGTGATCGACTGCCTGTCGGCCCTCGTCGGCGCCATGACGCGACCGGAATCGGCGCGCAGGCTCCACCGGATCAGGCGGACGCTCCTCGCGCTCCACGGCCCCACGGAAGCGCAACCCATCGGCGACTAGAGCGGTTTGCGCTTCGATGGAATCGCACTTCGCTCAGAAGCTCTTGGTTTGCCGCATTTTCGGACTGAGAACCGGTTCCCACTTCTCCTGAAAATGCTCTAAGCATCGAGAGCATAAGCGGGAACCGGTTATGCCCGAAAAGATGCGCGCAATCAGAAGCCTGGAGCATCGGACGAGAATTCGAATTCTCGTCCGATGCTCTAAAAATCTGCGCCGCAGAACTCCCGTGCCATGGTGGCCGAGCCCACGGAGAGTCCTCCATCGACCGGAAGCACGACCCCGGTGATCATGCGTGCATCCGGGCCGAGCAGAAAGGCGGCGACGCCGGCAATGTCCTCGGGAACACAGACGTCGCCCAAGGGATACCAGCGTTTCAGACGCTCGAAGATCTCGGGGTTCTGTTCGACGCGGGCCTTCCAGGCCTGGGTCTTGACGCTTCCGGGGGCGATGGCGTTGGCGCGAATGCCATAGGCGCCGAGTTCCACCGCCAGGAAGCGGGTCAGCTGGGCGAGACCTGCCTTGGCGGCGCTGTAGGCGGGATAGCCGTAGATGCCGAATCCATTGACCGAGGAGATGTTGAGAATCGTCCCGCTGCGTCTGGCGATCATGCCGTCCTGGACCGCACTGGCGCAGCGCCATGCACCATTGAGGTTGAGTTCGATGTCGGAAAGCCACGCGTCCTCCGATGTCGTCCGCAAGGTCGGACTCACGACGCCGCCGGCGTTGTTCACGAGAACGCCGATGGGGCCGAGAGTCTTCTCCACCTGCGCGATGGCGCCTCGGACGGACACTCCGTCCGTTACGTCCGCAACGACGGGGAGCAGGTTCTCCGATGGCCCGAGCGCATCGACGGCACGATCCAAGGCGCCCGCATCCCTGTCCAGAATCGCCACGCGATGCCCGTCTCTCAGAAATCGCGCGCACAAGGCCCGGCCGATATCGCCCGCGCCCCCCGTGACCACAATGATCCGACTCATCCGCTCGCCTCCACGCCCGCAATGCCTATGAAATGTAGCACAATAAAAATATCAGGTCGCGCACCCTGTCCTTTACGACAAAATTCGTTGTTTAACTACTTTTTTCCACTTAAGCTCGCCTCGCTCCTCCACGCCGGTGCACCATGGATTCCAACGCCAAAACCATTGTCCGCTTCGACTACGAAGAAGTGATCGTTCCCGCCCATCCGGGCGTCATCAACTCCGATAGCCTGAGCAAGCCGCTCCACATGCTGCCGGTCGGCGGCAAGAAGGCCTGGTCCGTGCAGTTCGACGAGTTGCCGAAGCTCATCCTTCGAATGACCCTGAAGGACGGAACGGTCGGCCTGTCCGAGTTCTACCGGGATCACAACTGGTCGGTCGTCGAGAGCGTCTCGGCGATGCTTCTCGGCCGGAGCATCGCGGACCTGCCGCTGCAGGATCTCCCGATCGCCCTGTGCAGGGAATATGACGGCTTCGAATGCGCGATCTGGGACGCCTATGCGAAATCGCTTGGCATTCCCCTGCATCGCCTCCTCGGAGGCGCCGTCCGCGACCGCGTAAAGATCAGCGCCTGGTCCAGCCATCGCACCGTGGACGAGATCGGCCCCTGGGTGAAGCAGTATCACGATCAGGGATTCGACTGCATCAAGTTCAAGTGCGACCTGGAGGACGACGTCGTCGCCTGGTGCGTGGAGATCAAGAAGCATGCGCCGGGGATGAAGGTGATCTTCGACCCGAACCAGCGCTGGGAGAATGCGGGGAATGCCCGGCCGATCATCCGGGACCTGGAGAAGATCGGAAACGTTCTTCTCCTCGAGGATCCGATCCAGCGCTGGATGATCCAGGATTACGCGCATCTTCGCCAGTTCAGCGCCATACCGATCGCCCTGCACGTGTCGCTGCCTTATGTCTTCCAGGGACAGCGCCCCTACGAAGCGGTCAACGCCGTCGCCCATGGCGCGGTCGACGGCTTCAACTTCAACGGTGGCCTTGCCAAGTTCAAGACTCTCGCCGACTTCGCCGCCACGGCCGGCCTCCCCTGCTGGCACGGCTCGGAGGTGGATCTCGGCATTCTGGAGGCGATGTATGTGCACCAGAGCGCCGCGGCGGCGAGTTGCGTCTGGCCGAGCGACATCTTCGGCCGCATGATCCGCTCCCACGATCTTCTCGAGACCCCGCTCGTCATCGAGCCGCCGTATGTCCGGCTTCCGGACGGACCGGGCCTCGGAATCGAGCTCGACGAGGAGGCGATCCGCCGGTTCAAGGTCTCCGAGCGGACGATTCGATAGGCGACGCATCATGAGCGACACGAATCCTTTTTCCCCCGCCGACACGGCCCGCCATGCCATCTGGGAGATGCTGGTCCGCCGCGACATCGAGGCGTTCGTCGCCGGAGACTGGGACGCGCATTTCCGGGATTTCGCTGCGGATGTCTTCTTCGGAATCGATGCCCGCTTCTCCGACAACCCAGACAGCTGGCGCGTGACCTATGCGGACATCGCCCGCTACAGGGAGGCCTGGCTCGCGGGAGCGAAGGAGTTGAAGGGCCGGATCCCTGACGAGAAGCTGCGCAGGTCCATCTTCGATCTCACCAGCCTGCGGGACATCGAGATCCTGGGCGATTTCGCGCTGGCCCGAAAGAAGTTCGACGGCACCATCCGCCTGGACGACGGCGAGAGCGTAACCCTGCGCTGGCAGACGCAGTACTTCTGCAGGCAGGTCGAAGGCCGGTGGCGCATCGCCGGCTTCCTGGGATACCTTCCGAATCCCATGGGCCGCACGATCCCCGCGCCCGAGACCGTCAAGCGGACCGTTCCGGCGCCGCAGCCCCCGGGGCACGGCCCCTACTCTCCCGTCATCGAGGTCGCCCCCGGCCGGATCGTCGTGATCTCGGGTCAGGCGGCGACCGGCCCCGATGGCAGGACCGTCGGGACGGACATTCGCGCACAGGCGCGAGCAACCATCGAGAACTGCGCGGAACAGCTGCGCCATGCCGGCTGCGGTCTCGCAGACGTGTTCAAGGTCAATGTCTACCTGAAGGACCTGGACGACTGGCCCGCCTTCAACGAGGTCTATGCCGAGATGATGCCTCGGCCTCTCCCGGTCAGGACCGCCGTTCAGGCCGGTCTTCTCAGGGACTTCGTCGTGGAAATCGAACTCTGGGCGGCAAGGCCATGAGATGGGAGAAGCTCACGTCGCAGGAGATCGGCCGTCTCGATCGAACGATCCCGGTCGTCATGAACATCGCGGCCATCGAGCAGCATGGCCCGCACCTGCCCCTCGATACCGATGCGCGCATCGGAGGCCATTTTCTGGAGGAGTTGGACAGGAGGCTTGGCGAGAGCGTGCTCATTCTGCCACCGGTCGTGGTCTGCGCCTCCGAGCATCACATGGACTTCCCCGGCACGCTCACGGTGCAGCATCAGACCCTGCTCGCCTACGTGTCCGACATCCTCTCCGCCGTCGCCGCCCATGGCTTCACGAACATCCTCCTTTTCAACAGCCATGGCGGCAATCAGGGCATCGGCCAGGTCATCGTGGAGAGCTTCGGCGCGCGCCACCGGAACTGCCGGGTGGGCCTCCTGACCTGGTGGCGGATTGCGACCGACGCCCTGGCGAAGGTGCAGGAGAGCGGGTTCGGGGGCGTCGGGCATGCCTGCGAGTTCGAGACCTCGCTGATGCTTCACATCGACGGGACGTCCGTCCGCAAGGACAGGATCCCCGGCCATAGCCACGTCATGACCTACGACTGGGCGAATTCCGACCTGCTCAGAGGAGGACGCGGCTCCCTCTTCCGCACCATGGCGGAGATTTCGGGAGGGTCGGGAGTGGTCGGCGACCCAAGCCTCGCATCGGCCGAGAAGGGAGCTGCGATCAGCCGGATCGTCGTGGAGGCGCTCTGCGAGATCGTCCGTTCCCTTCGCTGATCGGTCGGCCCCTTGCGGGCCGATTCGAATTTCGAGTTCCCCATCAATCTGCCGCCACGGACCACGCCGGTTCCGTGGCGGTTCCGTTGGGGCGCTCACCCACGGCGGAAATCGTGGATCGCACCTGTCTTTAAGGAAAGTTTCACCCTTCGTTAACCATGTTTGGCCATGTCTAGTTAGGCATTTCATCCGGCCGAGGTGAGGGGAGACCGCCATGCAGCCTTTTTCTCGTTGCGGTCGTCTCAGCTGACGGTCGACGCCAGCCCCGCCATAGACATGTTGTTTCACATCGGCATCACCTCGACAGTCCCGGACGCCCGGCCCCGGCGCGACGGCCCCCGCGGGTCGGCCCGCAGGGTTGTCGGCGCGTTCAAGGCTTTGTCGATTGCGATTCCGGCGGTGCTGGCGGGATGCTCGACGCAATCCGAACTTCGCTTCGCCACCCCCATGACCGAGGTGCCTGCCTCAAAGGCATTGATCCTGCCGCCGCCGGGCGGTCCGGCGGTCGTGGCCGTCCTGCAACGCACCTACAGGAATGGCGTCTCGCAGGAGATCGCCCTGTCCACGGCCTCGGCGGCGGTGGGGCAGAATGCGTTCTATGTAAGCCTCGTGAACGACCTGGAGGTGCCGTCGGAAAACGACGACGTCCTCAAGATCAGGCCGATCTCGCCGGATCGCATTCAGAGCGAGATGGACGAGCGCGTGCCGGGCGTCGATATGCGGACGTCCCTCTTCTACGTCCAGAACAAGTATGGTCCGTTCGGCTTCGCCACAGGCCGTTCCGCAGCAGGAGACGTATGCCTCTATGCGTGGCAGCGGATCGAGCCGAACAAGCCGGCGATCCTGACGCCCGGCGGCATCGTCTCGGTGCGGCTGCGTCTGTGCGACGCGGACGCTACCGAGGAGCAGCTGCTTCGGACCATGTACGCCTTCACCATCTCCGCCTACTATTCCTCCGTGGGGTGGAATCCCTACGGCGAGCCGCCCCCCGTTCCCCCGCATCTCGGAGGTCTGGATGCGCCCCTGTTCCCTATCGGGATGGCGGCCGGAGCCGCGACCGACTTCGGACTGGGGACCCGCAGCCCCCCTCCCGCTGAAAGGATGGCGCCCGCCCCGCGCCCGGCAGCACCAAGGCCGAGGGCCCGCCCCGTCCCCTCGGCTCCGCTGCCATCCGCCCCTCCCGCGGAGCCTCGCCGTCCGCTCGAAGGATACCCCGTCGTGCCGCCGCCCCCCTAGCCAGGGGATTCCGGGAGCTGCGGAATGCCGCTGAGATAACGATAGACCCCTTTGCCTGCTTAGATTATGCGTACCGCGTGACGTAGAGAAACCACACAAGAGATCGATAAACCGATGAAGAAGGGTCTGATTGTAGCCTTTTGGGCCGTGGCGGCTACTTTGATCCTCTTGCTGGTTGCCTTGCCGATCAGTCTTCAGGCGCATCTCATCGCAGGACTCGTCGTCGTTTCCTGCATGATCGTGCTGAAGTTCTTTCGAGCGCAGGGTGTCTGGCGGCTCATCGCCCTCGCCCTCGGAACGGCGATCGTCCTGCGTTACGTGTTCTGGCGGACGACGAGCACTCTCCCGCCCATCACCGAGCTGACGAACTACATTCCGGCCCTGCTGCTCTACGTCGCGGAGATGCTCTGCGTCGTCATGCTGTTTCTCAGCCTGTTCGTGGTGTCGAGTCCCCTGCCCTCCCGCCGCCCTCCGCGCCTCGACGAGGAAAACCTTCCCTCCGTCGACGTTTTCGTCCCCTCCTACAACGAGAGCGCCAGCCTCCTCGCCTCCACGCTCGCGGCCGCGAAGGCCATGAACTACCCGGCCGACAAGCTGACGGTCTGGCTTCTCGACGACGGCGGAACCGACCAGAAATGCCAATCGACCGACAAGGCCCAGGCGGAGGAGGCACGGGCGCGGCGGGCGGAGCTCCAGGCCCTCTGCGCCGCTCTCGACGTGAAGTATCTGACCCGGGCGAAGAACCTGCACGCCAAGGCGGGAAACCTGAACAACGGGCTCGAGCATTCGACCGGCGACCTCGTCGCGGTCTTCGATGCGGATCATGCGCCGGCCCGCAGCTTCCTGGAGGAAACGGTCGGGTACTTCAGCACGGAAAAGAACCTCTTTCTCGTGCAGACGCCGCATTTCTTCATCAACCCGGATCCGCTCGAACGCAACCTCGGAACGTTCGAAACGATGCCGTCGGAGAACGAAATGTTCTACGGCATCATCCAGCGGGGCCTGGATCGGTGGAACGGCGCCTTCTTCTGCGGATCCGCAGCCCTGCTCCGCCGCGAGGCGCTGCTCGAAACGAACGGGTTCAGCGGCATCAGCATCACCGAGGACTGCGAAACCGCGCTCGAACTGCACGCCCGCGGCTGGAAGAGCATCTATGTCGACAAGCCCCTGATCGCCGGGCTTCAGCCCGATACCTTCGCCAGCTTCATCGGCCAGCGGTCCCGCTGGGCGCAAGGCATGATCCAGATCATGCGTTACCGCTTCCCGCCCTTCAAGCGCGGCCTCACGCTCGCCCAGCGCCTTTGCTACACGTCGAGCATGATGTTCTGGCTCTTCCCCTTCACAAGGTTCTGCTTCCTGGTATCGCCGCTCTGCTATCTCTTCTTCTCTCTTGAAATCTTCACCGCATCGGGGGGCGAGTTCCTCGCCTATACCTCGACCTACATGATGGTGAACTTCATGATGCAGAACTACCTCTACGGTCGTTACCGCTGGCCGTGGATCTCGGATCTGTATGAATTCATCCAGACGGTCTATCTCCTTCCCGCCGTCCTGTCGGTCATCGCCAATCCCAGCAAGCCTACCTTCAAGGTCACCGCGAAGAACGAGTCCATGAGCCAGAGCCGCGTCTCGGAACTGGGCGCGCCCTTTTTCATCATCTTCGGCCTGCTCGTTCTCGGTGTCGTCGCGACGGTGGTGAGGCTGTGGGCCGAGCCCTACAAGGCCGACGTCACCCTGGTGACGGGGGCGTGGAATCTTCTCAACCTGATCATCGCAGGCTGCGCGCTAGGGGTCGTCTCCGAGCGTGGGACGCGGCGGCAGAGCCATCGCGTCCGCGTCCAGCGTCAATGCCGCTTCATCATGGGCGACAAGATCGTCGACGCGACGATTCGCGACGTATCGGTGGGCGGCATCAGCCTGCGCCTGTCACAATCGGCTCTCCCGGGCCTCAAGAAGGGAGCTCTCGGGACCCTCGAGTTCACGCCCTATTCCGATCTGCCCCTCAATCAGCTGCCGATGGAGGTCCGGAAGATGAGCATGGACGAGAAGGGAGTTCTGATCGGCTGCCGCTTCCTGACCGAGACGCCCGAGCACCACCGCCTGATCGCCGATCTCGTCTTCGCCAATGCGGATCAATGGAGCGAATTCCAGAAGCGCCGGCATCAGGATATCGGCATTCTGCGCGGCACCATCTGGTTCTTCTCGGTCGCGGCCTACCAGACGGGGCGCGGCCTCGCCTATCTCCTTGGACTTCAGAAGCTCGGAACCCCCGAGCAGGGGACGGATTCCGTGTCGCCTGCCGCCGGACCGGCGCCCGTGGCAAAGTAGAGGCGGACGTGCGCACGCTCCCGATCTTTCTTCTCCTCCTCGTCGCGCTTGCAGCCGGTCCGGCCTTCGCCCAACCGGCGCCGTTCAGCATGACGCCGGACAAGCCAAGTGCCGCGCCGAGCGGCACGGGGGCGCCGCCCGCTTCTCCTGCCCCCCCGCAGCCGTCCGCGCCGGCAGCACCCTCCGCCGCCCCCTTCGACATGCGAACCCAGCCGCCCGCGGCGGAACCTGCCACCCGCCCTCCCGCGCAGGGCCAGGGCTCTCCGGCGCCATTCGAGATGTCGCCCCAGAATGCCCGTCCGCCGGCGCAGGCAGGCACGTCGCCCTCCGGTGCCGGAGCGCTCCTGAACCCCGGCGCGATCGGTCGGCCTGCCGTCCAGGCCACGCCCCGAGGCATCTCCGCGCCTACGCGGGGCACGACACGTCCCCTGCTGCCGTTCAGCACCATCCGCTTCGAGGGCGAAACGGATTCGCGCAGCTGGGCGTTCTTTCTGACGCAGGACGAAGCGGCGAGCGGATCGAGTTTGTCCATCGGCTACAAGAACGCCGTCGTGGTCATGCCGGAGGCATCCCATCTCAGGATCGTCATCAACGGCGAAACGTTGACCGAGATCCCGATTGTCTCCTCGCAGGGAATCAAGCGTGTCGTCGTTCCCATTCGCCAGGGGCTCCTCAGGACCGGGCAGAACCTCATCCGCATGGATGCAACGCAGCGCCATCGGACCGACTGTACCATCAAGGCGACCTATGAATTGTGGACGGAGCTCGACTCCGCATCCACGAGCATCATGTTCGCCGAGGGTGCGCCGCGGACGATCCGCAGCCTGGAGGACCTCCCCGCCATCGGCCTCGACGCTTTCGGGGTCACGACGATCCGCATGATCGCTCCGCGCATCTATCGTCCGGAAATTCGCGACCGCCTGCTGCGTCTGGCCCAGTTCGTCGCCCTGCGCGGCCGCTATGCGCATCCCGTCATCCAGGTTCTGGAGACGGATCCTGGCCCCTCGCCGGTCGGCACCCTCAAGGTCGTCATGGGAATCGCAGGGGAGCTGCGCGGAATCACGGCGGCCGTACCCGACGCAGCAACGATCCAGCCGCTTGCTCTCATGATGCAGGATCCAGGTTCCACGGCTCCCTATCTGCTCGTCTCCGGCCCGACCTGGAACGATCTGGACAGCGCCATCAACATCGTCGGCGGCCAAGGCTTTGCCAGCGGCAACGCCAGCGAGCGCGGCACGGTCGACACGGCTTCGTGGCTCTGGCCCGAGGCGCCGACGGTGCTGGGAGGGCGCCAGCTCCGCTTCTCGGACCTCGGAATTCCGACTCAGGAGTTCTCCGGACGCCGGTTCAGGGCGCGGTTCACCATCAACCTTCCCTCCGATTTCTATGCCACCGACTACGGCGAGGCCACCCTCTACCTGGATGCAGCCCATTCGACCGCGGTTCAACCCGGGAGCCGCATCGACATCTATGTGAACGACCGGATCAGCGCGACGATGACCATTACGTCGCGGGGCAACATTTTCCGCCGTCATCCGATCCGCATCCCGATGCGGAATTTCAAGCCGGGTCTCAACCACTTCACCTTCGAGACGATCCTCCTGACCGCCGCGGACGAACGCTGCGTCCCGGGCGAGACGCTATCGGAAACGAGCCGTTTCGCCCTTTTCGACTCGACCTCTCTCTACATCCCAACCTTCGGGCGCATCGGCAGGATGCCGGATCTTTCGACCCTGAGCACCGGCGGCTTTCCTTCTGGAGACATGCCGGCGGCCGTCGTTCTTGCACGTCAGGATGCGTTGAACTACTCGGCTGCGGGAACGCTCCTCGCACGCATGGCGCGCGACGCAAATGCCCCCGTGCGAGCCTATTTCGTCAATGCCGCGAGCGCCGGCGACGTTTCGGCGATCCACGTAGGCGCCATGGACCAGTTGCCTTCGGGGCTGCTCTCGCGGGTCAACGTCTCCGATAACCTGCGCAATGTCTGGCAGCCCGGACCGGCCCCGAACTGGACCTATCCGACCGCTGCACGGCCGGACGCTCCGAGCCGCTCTCCTCTGAGAACGGCATCCGCCGCGCCGGCAGCGCGCGGCACAGCCGATCAGGCCGAGCCGCCCTCCACCGACGAGATCCGCCGCCGCTGGGCGGAAACCCTGCAACGCCGGGGGGTCCTGCAGCAGACCCTGGAATCCTTCACGGACTGGATGGAGAGCACGTTCAATCTCTCTCTGGCGAAGCTGACCCTGGAGGACAGGAAGGACCGTCCCTACGAGCCGCCGCAGCGCGCGGTGCTCCTCCTTGCGCAGAGCCGCGCGGAAGGACCCGGGACCCGGACGCTGATCACGGCCCGTACGGAGGAAGCCCTTGCGGAAGAGATGATCCGGCTGACCCACCCCATGGTCTGGACCCAGGTTTCCGGGCGGGCGGTCGCCCTCGATCCGGTGGAAGACAAGCTCGAGATCGCGCCGGTCGACAGCTACACTTTCTTTCCGACCCAGCCGCTCTCGTTCATGAACCTGCGCCTCGTCGCTGCGAACTGGATGTCCATCAACATCCTTCAGTACGCGCTTCTGCTGGTGGCGTGCTGTACCCTGCTTGGAGCTGCGACCTATCTCCTCTTGAACCGACTGGGCCGCGATCGATGAGAAAGTTCATGCACGGCTGTGCCTATCGGCTGCTTGGCCCCGCACTGGCGCTCGTCCTGATTCTGGGCCTCGTCCCTTCTGCCCGGAGCGCGGCCGTGGAGCAGCTCAAGATCTCGGGTTTCGTCTCTTCGTCCCTCTGGGATGCCTACCGCACCCGGTTCGTCGAAGAGCCGGGCCGGGTGGTCGACAACACGAACGGCAACATCAGCCACAGCGAAGGACAGGGCTACGGCCTGCTCCTGGCCTTTGCCGCGGGAGACCGCGCGACCTTCGAGAAGATCTGGACCTTCACCTACACGGAGTTCCTGATCCGGGACGATGGGCTCGCCGTATGGAAATGGGATCCCGCCGCAACGCCCCATGTGACGGATCGCAACAACGCGACGGACGGAGACATCCTGATCGCCTATGCGCTGGCGAAAGCCGGCGCAGCCTGGCAGGATTCCCGCTACACCCAGGCCGCGCAGAAGCTCGCACGGGCGATCGGCAAGGCGACGATCGCGAAGAACGGCGGCTTTCCCTTCCTGCTGCCGGGGGTCAAAGGCTTCAGTCAGGCGGATCGCAGGGATGGCCCGGTGGTGAATCTGTCCTACTGGGTCTTCGAGGCCTTTCCGGCTCTGGCGACCCTGGCGCCGGAATACGACTGGAGCGGCGTCTGGCGGGAGGGTCTCGTCCTGCTCCAGCAGGCCACGGCAGGCAAGACCCATCTTCCTGCGGACTGGCTGTCCATTCGAAACCGCATGCTGCCTCGCACGGCCGAAGGGTTCGATCCCGAATTCGGTTACAACTCGTTAAGGATACCGCTTTACTTGTTGAGGGCGGGAATGGCCGACGTGGACTGGCTGAAGACGCTCAGGCAGCGCTGGATCGTGGACCAGGAAGGGGTCGCCGTCGTCAATGTCGTGACGGGAGAGATCCGGGAGCGCCTGACGGACCAAGGCTATGTCGCTCTGTCTGCCCTTCTCGCCTGCGCGCTGGACGGAACGAAGGTCCCGGAGTCCCTGAAGACCTTCGAGCCGCAATTCTACTATCCGGCGAGTCTGTACCTGCTGTCGATGTCGTTGATCGGTGAAAAATACCCGCAATGCCTTTAACCCGCGGCATGATGGCGCTTCTGGTGGTGGGCCTCGCCTTCGCGGCGCTGGCGCAGCAGTCCGGCTCGCCCTCGTCCGCGCAGAAGACGGACGCAGGCTCGCCCCCGCCACCCCGCCGGGAGGTGGATGAATCCGCGCTGCGCTACTTCGCCTCCCAGGGCGATACCCGCCGGGTCGACGCGGAAATCGCAAGGCTGCGGGCGCTCTACCCGGATTGGACGCCGCCTGCGGACCTGTCGCAGCTGGTCGGCGGCGGCGGCGCCGTGAACGATCCGGAGGTGGATCGCCTCTGGAGCCTCTACACGGAGAACCGCTTCAGCGAGGCACGCGCCGCCATCGCCGCACGCCAGGCGGCGGATCCGCAATGGAAACCTCCGCAGGACCTCCTCGCCGCGCTCGACGTGGCCGAAGCGCGGAAGCGCCTCGTGAATGCATCCGACAACGGCCAGTGGCGCACGGTCCTCTCGATCGCGACCGAAACGCCGTCCCTGCTGACCTGCGCGAACGTCGATTCGCTTTGGCGCGTGGCCGAGGCATTCGCCAAGACGAACCAGCCCAACCGGACGCGCGACGTCTATACCTACATCCTGAGCAACTGCGCCAATCCGGCCGAGCGCCTGGGTACCCTGCAGAAGGCCCTTGCGCTTCTCGATGAGGCGCAGGTCACGGACCTGCTCAGGTACGAGCGCAAGGGCGGCGATCACCCGGACGACTTCGGCTCCATCCGCGACGAGCTGGCGCGCAGGCGCGTGGCCAAGGCCGCCACCGACGGCAAACTCACCGCATCGGCGGAGAATCTCGCCGTTGTGGAGCGTCTGGCGGAGGGCGAGACCGAGCCCGGCAATGCCATCCTGCTCGGCTACTACAACTACCACCACAAGAATCCCGAGAAGGCGCTGAACTGGTTCAAGACGGCGCTCGACCGCGGCGGCGGCGAAAAGGCCGCCGAGGGATATGCCCTTGCCCTGCGCGACCTCAACCGCCTGGTGGAAGCGGAAGCCTTCGCCTACGAGTGGCGGGACAAGGCTCCCGAGAACATGCAGGTGTACCTCGACATCGCGACGGCCCTGTTGAGCCAGGATCCGCCGCTCCGCCTCGATCCGAAGGTCGTCGCCCGCATCGTTCCGGCAGTTACGAAAGCCCGTTCCGCGAACGGCGCCCAGGCGCTCGGCTGGTATTCCTACAACACCGAACAGTTCCGAACCGCGCGGGAATGGTTCGAGGAAGCCCTGGGCTGGAAAGCGGACGACGAGCCGTCCGCCTATGGCATCGCGCTCGTGAGCCAGCGGCTGAACGACCGGGCCCGATTCAGCGCGATCGTGTCGCAATGGCGCTCGCGCTCTCAGCGGATCGCGGACCTGGCGGATGGAATCGCACGCCCCCGCACGGGCCAAACCGCGCCGCAGGCCTTGTCGCCACCCGAACCCGAGCCCCTGCCCGCGCGCACGACCGCCGTCGAGCGGACAGTCCCGTCTCCCGGGCCGCCGCCGGAAAGGGCGCGCCGGGTCGAGGAAACGCGCATGGCCGCCTACGACCGAATCGTGGCGCAGCAGGAACGCCAGATCCAGAGCAGTCGTCGCGCCGTCAACCCGGCAAATGCGCGCCGGACCTGCACGGCAACGCGCGATCCGAGCACCCTGTCCGCGCCCGCGGCCCTCAACCTCGGATGGTGCCTGATGGAGCTGAACCGCCCGCTCGAGGCGGCCGCCGCCTTCGATCAGGCCCTGAGGGTGGGAAATCCGACGACACGGGAAGATGCGGCCTACGGCAAGGCGCTCGCCTACCTGCGCAAGGACCTGACGGGAGAGGCCGCGGTCGCGGCGGCGCAGGCGCCCCAGTCCCTGACGCGCAGAACCGAGCTGAGCGCCGCCATTCTCTCCCAGCGCGCGGTCGCTGCCTACCGCGACGGGCGATGGGTCGACGTCATCCTGATCCTGGGCGAGCGTGCCCGCATCGTCCCCGAGCAGAACGACCTCATGCTGCTGCGCGGCTGGTCCTATTTCAAGCTCGGGCGCTACGACGACGCAGCAAGGGTCTTCCGGGCGGTCCAGCAGACGGGTTATTCGGACGAGGCCAGCGTCGGGCTCAACGCGATCATGGAGATCACCGGGCAGATCCGCCAGTACTGATCGTCGGATTTCCGCCCGTACAACCGTTGCAGGACGTGCCCATCTGCCCGATATAGGAGCGTCGGGGGCCTCCCCGGTTCCGTTCCCGACGCTCGAGCCGCGAGCCATGGCAAGACTGCAAGTCGTTCTCTTCCATACATGCGGTATGGAATGCGCACTGCGCCGCGATGCGGTGCGGGAGCTGCTGCCCGTTCCCCACCTCCAGCGCCCCCCGGGACTCCCGCGCCCTGTCGCCGGGTTCTTCAACCTGAGCGGCGCCGCCGTTCCCGTGGTCCGGCTCGATGTTCTGTTCGGCCTCGAAGGGGCGGAGCTCTCGCCCGAGGCCGGTCTTTACCGCCACCTGATCCTCGTCGGCGACCCTGTGGCCGATCTGCCTACGGCGCTTCTCGTGGACCGTGTCGAGGACGTGGTGGAGATCTCATCCCCGCAAGTCTTTCCCGTGCACGAGCGCGGAACGCTGAACGGCTGCGTCGAGGCTGAGATCGAGACCGGCGGACGGCTCATCCCCCTCCTCTCTCCCCAGCGCATCCTCATGGCGGAGGAGCGCCAGGCGCTCGCCGAGCTGAGCCGCCAGGCGCAGAATCGTCTCGGCACATGGGCGGTCACGGCCTGATGGCGGGGAAACCCGCAGCCCCGTTGAATCTCGATGCCGGTTTTGTTGCCCTGAAGAACCAGGTCATCGAACGGACGGGGCATTTCTACTACCACGACAAGGACGACCTCCTCTGGGAGCGCATCCGGAAGCGGCTGCGGGCAACAGGCTGCCGCGACAGCATCGATTATCTGGAACGTCTCAACGATCCGGCGCTCGGTCCTGCGGAATGGGCCCGCCTCGAGGCCGAGATCACCATCGGCGAGACCTTCTTCTTCCGCTATGCGGAACAATTCGCGGCCCTGCGCGAGCGAATTCTGCCTGAGATCGTCGAGCGCCGCCGCTCCGACCGGCGCCTGCGGATCTGGAGCGCAGGATGCGCCACGGGCGCCGAGCCCTATTCGGTCGCCATTCTGCTGAAGCAGCTTCTCGGGGACGATCTGGAGAACTGGCGCGTCGCCATCATCGGATCGGACATCAACGAGGCCTTTCTGGACACGGCGCGCCAGGCCGAGTTCGGCCGCTGGGCCCTGCGGACCCTCTCGCCCGAGGACAGGGCCGCATATTTCGAGCCTTCGGGCGACAGGGACCGGCTGCGGCTGAGGAAGGAGTTCCGGTCGCTCGTCCGGTTCGAGCGCCATAATCTCCTGAGCCTGCTCGAGGGAACGTCGCCGCTGCAGTTCACGGAGTTCGACCTCGTTTTGTGCCGGAACGTCCTGATCTACTTTCATCCCGATACGGCGATCCGGATCGTCAGGGCCCTGAGCGACACGCTCCGGGAGGGAGGATGGATGCTTCTGGGCCATGCCGAGCCCAACCCTGCCTTCGCGTCCTTCCTGAAGGTGCTCAACCTTCCTGGAACCGTCGCCTACCGGCGCGGATCGCAGGAGGCCGAAGGGCAAGGAACGCCGTTCTCCGAGATCGCTTCTCTCCTCGCGCTCCCATCCCATACGCCCCCTTCCTGTGCCCCCCTGCCCCGCCCCGCGCGACGCCCGCCCGAGAGGAAGCCCGCTCCCCGGCCCGTCCGCCCCCTGTTTCCCGTCGCCGGACAGGCTCCGGCAGCTCTGCCTCGATGCCCCGACTCCATCCTTGCCGAGGTGCGCGCCCTTGCCGATTCAGGCCGGTTCCGAGAGGCGGAAGACCTGTGTCGGAAAGCCCTTGCGGCCCAGCCCCTCAGCCCGGCGCTGCACTTTTACGAGGGATTGATCGCCCAGGCCCTTGAAAAGCCCGCCGCCGCCGAGGAGGCCTTTCGCCGAAGCATCTATCTCGATAAGAGCTTTGCCATGGCCCATTACCACCTCGGGCTCCTGCTCGTGGCCGACGGGCGCCGTGGAGCGGGCCGGCGGTCTCTGGCCAATGCGGGGAGAATCGCGTCCGGGCTGCCGGGGGAGACGGTTCTCGACGAGGCCGATGGGATCACGGCCGAGGAGATGCGCGGCCTTGTCCGCCTGCACCTCAGGGCCGTAAGCCGGCCGGAAAAAGGAGAGTGACATGGCGAAATCCCTGCGGCGCAAGCTCAGGCAGATCACGCGCACCGGCATCCTCTCCGCCGAGGAAAGGACCCGGCGCATTCTCGACGAGCGAACGCGCCGGCTCGCGGAACGCCGCGAGGACGCCACCCGGCCTGGAGAGGAGAACCGGAGCGTTCTGGTCTGCAAGGCCGGGCAGGAGCACTTCGGCATCCCCCTCGACGAGGTCGCGGAGGTTCTCCCGTTCCAGACCTGTCTTCCCGTTCCCGGCGGCCCGGCGGCCCTGGCCGGCCTCCTGGGCCGGAACGGCCAGCTCCTCAGCATCATCGACCTCGGCCTCGCCCTGGGAATAGCGTCCGCCCCGGACGAGGAGGACGGCCGCCACCTGGTGCTCCTGCGCCGCTTCTCGCCGAAGATCGCGCTGCGGGTCGACCGCGTCCAGGCGGTCGAAGCGGTCGCGCCCCTTGCCCACGAGGAAGGGCGCAGCTTCCGGAAGGAGGCTGTGTCCGGCTATGCGGAAATCCGGTCCGACATTGCGGACCGGGAAAGAATCCTATCTCTTCTGGACATGGACCGCCTCCTTCACCCTTTCCTGCAGTCTCTTCCTGCTTTCGGAGTCTGACGTGACGATATCGATCGCGAACCGCATCCTCCTCAGCTTCGCCTTCATTGTCGCGCTGATGGTCGGCCTTGGGATCTACACGCTCAACCAGCTCGACGACGTCCGCCAGACGACGGAGACGATCGTGGCCCGCGACCTGTCGATGATGCGCCAAGTCGAGGCGATCGGAGCCCAGGAGAACGAGATGCAGGACCTTCGCGAGGAGGTCGTCTCGCGGTTCCTGCTGCGTTCGCTCGGCCAGCAGCAGACCCCCTTCGACAATCTGATCGCCGAATGGAGCCAGCGCGCCGCCGCCACGGAAAGCGCCCTGTCCCAGGCCATCGCCGCAGCGAACAGCTATCGTGCCCAGTCCGTCTCCATCGAGCGGGCCGAGGCATGGCGGCGCATCGCCGAGCTTCTCGTGACGGCGAATGCGAGGCTCCGTCAGCTGCGGACCGATACCGAACGGCAGTTCGGCGCCATCCAGAGCAACGATCTTGCCGGCGTGCTCTCCGCCCAGGCTGCCTTGAACGGCAATGGAGGGGAATGGAGCAAGACGCTCAGCAACGTCAGGGGCATCTTCGAAGAGGCCGTCGCCGTCGGACAAAGGCGCGTCGGGGAGGTCTACGACCAGAGCCGCATCTCGATCATCCTCGCGCTTGCGGGCGTTGCCCTCCTGAGCATCCTCATCACGTACGCCCTTCGGGCCTCCATCGCCCATCCGCTCCAGGCGTTCATGCAGTTCGTCGAGAGAGTCGGACGGGGCGATCTGGCCGGGCAGACGGCCATGACCGGCAAGGACGAGATCGGACGCCTCGGCGCCACGCTGAACGAAATGGTGGAAGGGCTTCGCCAGCTGGCGAGGCAGAGCCGTGAGGCGACCGAGAACCTGAATGCGGCCGCCGCGGAGATCCGGGCCTCGACCCAGGAGCAGGCGGCCAGCGTCGAGGAGCAGCTCGCCGCGGTTCAGGAAACGGCGGCCACGGTGGACGAGATAACGCATGCCGGCGCCCAGATCGGCAAGCGGGCCCAGGAGGTCATCGCCTCCGCGCAGGCGACCGCCCAGACCAGCATCGCCGGACTGCAGGCCGTCGACGACACGGCGCTCGCCATGGATGCGATCCGCGAGCAGGCGGAGGCCGTTGCCGAGAACATCGTCGCCCTGAGCGAGAAGACGCAGGCCGTCGGCGAGATCATCTCGTCCGTCAACGATATCTCGGAGAGAACGCATCTTCTGGCGCTCAATGCCGCCATCGAAGCCGCGGCGGCGGGCGAGAACGGGCGCAGCTTCGCCGTCGTCGCCTCCGAGATGAAGGTGCTGGCGGATCAGGCGAAGGACGCGACCGCACAGGTCCGCTCCATCCTCGGCGACATCCAGCGCGGCATCAACGCCTCGGTGATGCTCACCGAAGAAGCGGTCAAGCGCGTGACCGCCGGCAAGGAGCGCACGGACACCACGCAGCAGACGATCACCGAGATCTCGAGCCGCGTCCAGGAAAGCGTGCAGACCTTCCAGCAGATCGTAGCTTCGACCAACCAGCAGCAGCTCGGCATCGAGCAGGTCATGGGGGCGCTCCAGAACATCCGGCAGGCGAGCCAGCAGACTGCGGCCGGGACCCGCCAGCTCGACATGGCCGCCGCGAACCTTTCCGACCTCTCGCAGCAGCTTCTGTCGCTCGTGGAGCGGTACAGAATCTGACCCGCCGGGAAGTGAAAGCTCGAGCCGTGACGGATATCCGCAAACAACTGCTCGCCGCGTTCGAGGTGGAACACCGGGAGCATCTGCATGCGATCCGCAAGGCGCTCGATGCGGCGGAGAGCGGTGCTCCCCTGGACATGGCGGACGTCTTCCGCCGGGCCCACTCCCTGAAAGGAGCGGCGCGGGCCGTCGACCTTCCCGCCGTGGAGGAGGTGGCCCATCAGCTCGAGGCCCTGTTCTCCCGTATCCTGGAAGGCAGTCAGTCCCTCGACCCTGAGACCGTCGTCGCCGTGCGCGGAAACCTCGATGCCATCGAGGATCTCGTCGCCGAGGCGCAGCACCCTTCCGGCACCGCTGCCGTTGCGGCGGCGAAGGCCCGGCGCACGCCGTCCACGGAGGATGGCGCCGGCGCCTCCGATTGTGCTCCCACGGAAGCGAAAGGCGCTGCGCCGGACAAGGCGGAGCAAGGCTCGGATCCCGGGGCTGGAACCTATCTGCGCGTTGCGGCTGCGCAGGTCGAGGAACTCGCGGGCTCCATGCACCAATTGCTGGCCGAGCTGCAGGCCGACGAGGCGATGTCGGAATCCCTTCGCCAGGTCGAGCTCGACGTTCGCAACCTGCGGCGCAGCTGGGATGCGCTCCAGAGACAGTTTCTTTCGGGAGCCTCGAAAGCGGCAGGAGGGAAGGCTTCGACGGCCCGGCTGCGGGACTTCGACCAGGAGCTGAAGGGGCTCTTTCGCAAGCTGTCGTCCCTCGCGCGCAGCCACAAGCTTTCCGCCTGGGCGACGGAACAGGCGGCCCGGCAACTGCGGGAAAACATCGAGAGGGTGTCTCTCGTTTCCGCGGAGACGGTCTTCGGCACCTTCGGTCACATGGTGCGGGAGATCGCCAGGGAGGAGGGTCGGAACGTCCATTTTCGCACCCTTGGCCTTGACATCCAGGCCGACCGCCAAGTGCTCCAGGCGCTCAAGGATCCGGTCATGCACCTCCTCCGCAACGCGGTGAGCCATGGGGCGGAGGATGGGCCCGAGCGCGCGGCCAAAGGCAAGCCGGAGCGGACCGAGATCGTCCTCGAGCTGACCTCCCGGAACGGGCGCCTCGCGGTGAGCGTCCGCGACGACGGGCGCGGGCCCGATCTCGCGCGGATCGAGCGGGTCGCCGTCGAGCGGGGCCTCCTGCAGCCCCGGGCCGCGGGGGACCCGGCGCCGATGATGGACCAGCTCCTGTCGCTCGTCTTCTCGCCCGGCTTCTCGACGGCCGGCTCCGTGGATCGCCTCTCGGGCCGCGGCATGGGCCTGTCCGTGGTGGCGGAAGCCGTCCGCCGGCTGCATGGCTCGGTCCTGCTGCGCCCCCGCTATCCTTGGGGCACGGAAGCCCTCCTGTCGGTGCCCTTCTCGGCGGCGCGCCAGCCCCTCCTCCTGGTGGAGGCGGAGGGGCGCATGTTCGGGCTTCCGACCCACGGAGTCGAGCGCCTGCTGCGGCTCAATGCCCGGGCTCTGGAAAGTGTGGAAGGCCGCCCGGCAGCGAGGATCGATGTGCGGGGTCAGGACGTTATTGTCCCGGTCGTCGCCCTTGCCGCACTCACAGGATCGCCCAATGCGCCTATCCCGATCGAGGCCGGACATGCCAAGGCGGTGCTCGTCCGCCATGGAGCCCGCCACTGCGCCTTGGCCGTCAACGCATTCCACGATGTCCGCACGATGCTGGTGAACGAAGTCCAGGCCATCGGCCTCGGGGAAACGGTGTCCGGCACCGTTCTCCTCGAGGACGAGCTGCCTGCCCTGGTCCTGAGCCCGGAGCTTCTCGTCGAGCATTGGGTTCGTCACGAAGGCCGGCTGGCCGCGGGAGGCCTGGGCCTCGCGGAGTGGAAGCCCGAGGCGGAGGAGCACGGCGCGACCGTCCTCGTCGTGGACGATTCCATCACCACGCGGACGCTGGAAAAGAGCATTCTCGAGGCGCAGGGTTACCGTGTTCTCCTCAGCGTCGACGGCATCGACGCGCTCAATGTGCTGCGCTCCGGCGAGGCCATGGTCGATCTGGTGATCGCCGATGTGGAGATGCCGCGGATGGACGGGTTCGGTCTCCTCCAGGCCATCAAGACGGACCCCCGTCTGGCAGCCGTCCCGGTCATCCTCATGACGTCGCGGGCCGATCCCGCCGATGTGCGCAGAGGCCTCGATCTCGGCGCGAGCGCCTATATCACCAAGCAGAAGTTCGACCAGCGCGAACTTCTGGCAACGATAGGGCAGCTCCTATGAAGCCCTCTTCGCAGTCGCGCGTGCGCGTGATGGTCGTCGAGGATTCCTTGGTCGTCCGCCAGCTCCTCGCCCATATCATCGCGCGCGATCCCCGCCTCGTCCTGGCGGCTGCCGTCGGGTCGGCGGAGGAGGCCCTGCAGGAGATCGGCCGCGTCCAGCCCGACGTGATTTCCATGGACATCCGCCTTCCCGGCATGGACGGCCTGGAGGCCACGCGCCGGATCATGACCGAACGCCCGACCCCCATCGTCGTGATCGCGGGCAGCGTAGAGGATTCGGCTCTCCAGATCTCCATGAATGCCCTGCGGGCCGGCGCACTCTCGGTGGTCGAGAAGCCCGTCGGCGTGACGAGCGCGGGGTATGACGGGATTGCCGAGACGATCTGCACCCAGCTCTACATCATGAGCCAGGTCCCCGTGGTGCGGAGGCGGTCCTTCGCCTGGCGGCCCGACACGCCGCCCCCCTCCCTTGCGAAGGAGGAGACGCGCGGCATCGCCCGTCCCACGATCCTCGGCATTGCGGCCTCGACGGGCGGCCCGCCCGCCCTGGCCAAGATCCTGGGCGCCCTTCCAGGCGATTTCCCGCTGCCGATCCTTCTCGTCCAGCACATGGGAGCGCCGTTCATGGAGGGGTTTGCCTCCTGGCTCGACGGGCTGATCGCCCTCGAGGCACGCCTGGCGCGCGACCACGAGGTGCCTGTGGCGGGCAAGGTCTATGTCGCCCCGGGCGACCGGCATCTGCTTCTCTCGCCCGGCGGGACGCTGCGGCTGAGCGCCGCGCCGCCCGTAGGGGGGCAGCGGCCATCCGCGACCCTGATGTTCGAATCCATCGCCGAATCGGTCGGGGCGAAAGGCCTCGGCGTCCTTCTCACCGGAATGGGAGAGGACGGCGCCAAGGGACTCACGGACCTTCGCCGAGCGGGAGGCTACACTGTCGCCGAGCACGAAAGCACCGCCGTCGTCTATGGAATGCCGGCGGCCGCCGTCAAAATGGGAGGAGCGCGGGTCAGCCTGCCCCTCGACCTGATCGCTCCGCGCCTCCTGCGCCTCGCCAGAGGAGAGAGCGCATGAGCGCCCGCCCTGCGGCTCCCGCCGCCCGGATTCTCCTGGTCGAGGATTCGGAGACCCAGGCCCTCCAGCTCCGCCACATGCTCGAAAGCAACGGCTTCGCCGTGGACTGGCAGCCCACGGCGGAAGCGGCCCTCGACAGCCTGAACGCGGGCCTGCCGGACCTCGTCATCGCCGACTACCACCTGCCGGGGATGAACGGCGACGAACTGTCGCGACAGATGCGCCTGAACGTCAGGACCCGCGCCATCCCGGTCATCATGCTCACGGAAGCGCGGGAGCGCGCCGTGGAGCGGCAGGGGCTGGAGAGCGGAGCGGACGCCTATATTTCGAAATCCGCCGAGCAGGACCTGATCATCCTCCGGATCAAGGCCCTTCTGCGCCGCCGCACCGGCTCCGATCTGCAGGAGGGTCGCGAAGCGCCGAGCTTCAGCACGTTCCGGCGGGCCCGCCTGATGGTCGTGGACGACAGCCTGACTCGCCGTACCTATCTCCGGGACCTCCTCAGCCGGGAAGGCTACGAGGTAACGATGGCGCCCGAGCCTTCGGAGGCGCTCAAGCTCGTGAGCCGCCCCGGCGCGTCCTGGGACTGCATTCTCGTCAACGTCCTCAGCCCGGGTTTCGACGGCATCGAACTGTGCAGGCAGCTCAACGCCTATCGCGGCCTCGCTCCCCTGCCGGGCATGGAGGTTCCGACCTTCTCCATCGTCGGCCTCGGCAACGAGGACGGGGGCGACATGCTGTCCCGGATCTTCGCCGCCGGGGCGGACGACGTGGTCCCCGTAGCGGTCGAGCCCGACGTCATGCGCGTGCGGATCCGGGCCCTGGTGCGCCGCAAGCTCCTCCAGGACGAGAACTGGCGCATAGAGACCGAGCTGCGGGCGCGCGAGCTTGCCCTGGAACGCGCCCGGGCGGAGGCGGCCTCGGCCGAGGCGCGCGCCTCCCTCGCCGGCGCCCTGGCAAAGGCCAATTTCGAGCTCGAGCAGGCCAACCACCGCCTGAGGGAGACTCAGGCCAAGCTGGTGCAGGCGGCCAAGATGGCCTCCCTCGGCGAACTCGTCGCCGGCATCGCTCACGAGATCAACAATCCGCTCGCCTTCATCATGGCCCACCAGGGCACGGTCGAACGCCTGCTCAACGACATCTCGTCCAAGGTTCCGGCAGAACCCGGGCTCGAACGCTCCCTGGCGAAGGCCCGCGAGAGGGTCGGCGCCATGAAGCTCGGCATGGGGCGAATCCAGGAGCTCGTCCTGAACCTGCGGCGGTTCTCGCGGCTCGACGAGGGCGGCTTTCAGACCGTCAACGTGCGCGAGTCGATTGAAACCGTCCTGGCGCTCCTGGGCCACAAGCTCGGCACCCGGATCGACGTGCGCCGCCACTATCGGGGCGCCCGGGACCTCTACTGCTCTCCGGCCCTTCTGAACCAGGTGGTCATGAACATCATCGGCAACGCCGCCGACGCCATCGCCGGAACCGGCGCCATCGATATTGAAACATCGAGCGACGAGACAACCTATACCATCCGGATCAGCGATACGGGGCCGGGGATCCCTCCGGAGATGCGGGAGCGGATCTTCGAACCGTTCTTCACCACGAAACCGGTCGGTGCCGGAACTGGACTCGGCCTCGCCATCGCCTATAGCGTGGTCGAGGCCCACAAGGGAACGATCACGGTCGACGAGAACCCCGCGGGGGGCGCCCGTTTCACCGTGACGATCCCAAGGCAGAACATCGAATGATCGCGGCGAACGACGTCACTTCCAAGCTGGACACCATCCTGGTCGTCGATGACGAGCCGGATATCCTCGTCGCGATCGAGGATCTGTTCGAGAACCACTACCGGGTCATCACCGCATCCTCTCCGGTCAAGGCGCTCGATCTCCTGCGCGCGGAACCGGACATCTCCGTGATCATCTCGGACCAGCGCATGCCGGAGATGCAGGGCGACGAGTTTCTCGCCAAGGCGCGCCAGCACAGCGATGCGGAGGCCATTCTCCTGACGGGTTATGCGGACCTCAAGGCCGTGATCGGCGCCGTCAACAAAGGTCGGATCACCGCCTATGCCCCGAAGCCATGGGATCCGGCGGCGCTCTCCGGCATGGTCGCCTCCGCCTCGGAGCGCCACCGGCTGACGCGCGAGCTCAACACGGAACGGGCCCTTCTGCGCGGCCTCATGGAGAGCATCGGGGAGCGGATCTCCTTCAAGGACCTGGAGGGGCGCTTCGTCCGTGTGAACTCCAGCAAGGCGGCGAGCCTCGGGTTGAGCGTGGAGGCCTGCCTCGGGCGCATGGAGAGCGAATTCGTCCTGCCGGATCGCGCCGCAGCCATCGCAGAGGCCGAGCGGCGGGCCATCGAGGCCCGCAGCCCCGTGGAGCAGATCGAGGAGCGCCAAGGCCCTGACGGCGCCCCGCAATGGTTCTTCGTCACTCAGATCCCGATCCTCGACCCGTCCGGCACTGTGACGGCTCTCGCCACGATCGAGCGCGACATCACCGAGCGGAAGATGATGGAGACGCGGCTGCGGCAGGCGGACAAGATGCAGGCGCTCGGCACGCTGGCCGGCGGCGTGGCGCACGACTTCAACAACCTGCTCATGGCCGTGCTCGGCAGCCTCGATCTCGCTTCCCGCAGGGCGCCCGACGATCCCCGCCTGAACCGGCTCCTCAAGAACGCCATCTATGCAGCGGAGCGTGGTGCCTCCCTGACCCAGAGGCTGCTGAGCTTCAGCCGCCAGCGGGACCTCCGCCTCCAGACGGTCGACATCAACCGCGTCATCGGGGACATGAACGACCTTCTCATGCGAACCCTGGGCGGCGTGATCCGCGTCGAGAAGAACCTGGCCGACGACCTGTGGATGGCGATGGTCGACCCCGACCAGCTCGAACTGGCGGTGCTGAACCTGTGCATCAACGCGCGCGACGCCATGTCCGAGAACGGAACCCTGACCCTCTCGACACGCAACCGCACCGTCGCCGAGGGCGAGATCCCCGACCTCGATCCCGGCGACTACGTGGTCATTTCCGTGGCCGACACGGGCTCGGGCATCCCGCCTGACATCCTGAACCGTGTGCTCGAGCCCTTCTTCACGACGAAGGAAGTCGGCAAGGGCACCGGCCTCGGTCTTCCGATGGCCTATGGGCTTGCCCGCCAGTCCGGCGGAACGGTGACCATCGAGAGCACCGTCGGGGTCGGAACCACGGTCGAGCTCTACCTGTCCCGGACGGCGGCGGGCCCCAGCGAGGCGGACTCCGAAGAAGTCTCGACGACCGAGCCGAGCCGGAAGGTGCGCATTCTCCTCGTCGACGACGATCCCGACGTGAGGGCCGTTACGGCAGCTTATCTGAACGAGATGGGACATCGGGTCGTCGAGGCGTCGGACGGCGTCGCCGGCATCGACATCCTTCGGGCGGACGACCAGATCGACCTCCTGATCGCGGACTTCGCCATGCCCGGCATGACGGGGCTCGAACTGGCCACCCAGGCGCGCCAGGTCCGGTCCGATCTGGGCGTGCTCCTCATCACGGGCTATGCCGACCCGGAACGGGTGCCCGAGGGCTACCCGATGCTCCACAAGCCCTTCAACCGCTCGGAACTGGCTTCGAAGGTGATCGAAGCGGTCAGGATCGCGGGGAAACCTGAGGAGCCTCGGCCCTGACCGGAGCGGAAAAGCCCTGTCGCGACGGGGCGCCCTTCCGCTGGACGAGATACGCGCCCTCGACCGAAGGAAGGCCGCATTTCCTCTTTCGTTCCGCCCGAACGGACGCCGTCTCCGGGAATCGGCCGTCGGAATCGCGCAAAATTGACGCCGTCCGGTCCGATTCGGGGAGCGTGCGCGCCCGAAATGCTATATTTTTTCCAAAACCTTTGAATCCAGGGAGGGACAGATTGACATTGAACGATGTTCACACCTTAACTCTGTCGCGGAACGGCCATAATCCAGAGCCGTCTCAGAGGACTTTCATAATGAAGAAATCAGCTCTTCTTGCAGCTGTCTGCGTTCCGGCCTTCCTGGCGGCCGCTCCGCTGTCGGCTAAGACGCTCGTGTATTGCTCCGAGGGCAGCCCGGAGAATTTCTACCCCGGCGTCAACACCACCGGCACCTCCTTCGATGCCAGCACCCAGATCTACAGCCGGATCGTGGAGTTCGAGCGCGGCGGCACGAAGGTTCTGCCCGGCCTCGCCGAGAAATGGGACATTTCTCCGGACGGACTCGTCTATACCTTCCACCTCCGCAAGGGCGTGAAGTGGCACTCCAACAAGAACTTCAAGCCGACCCGCGACATGAACGCCGACGACATCGTGTTCATGTTCGAGCGCCAGTGGAAGCAGGATCATCCCTATTACAAGGTCACGAGCCCGAACCATTCCTACTTCGACGACATGGGCATGCCCAAGCTGCTCAAGTCCGTGGAGAAGGTGGACGACTACACGGTCAAGGTGACGCTGAACCAGCCTGAGGCGCCCTTCCTGGCCGACCTCGCGATGGAGTTCGCGGCCGTTCAGTCGAAGGAATACGCCGATGCGATGCTGAAGGCGGGCACCCCCGAGAAGATCGACCAGGAGCCGATCGGCACGGGTCCGTTCTATCTCGTCCAGTACCAGAAGGACGCCATCATCCGCTACAAGGCCTTCCCGGACTATTACGGCGGCAAGGCCAAGATCGACGACCTCGTCTTCTCGATCACCCCGGACGCCTCGGTCCGCTGGGCGAAGCTCCAGAAGGGCGAGTGCCACGTCATGCCGTATCCGAATCCGGCCGACCTCCAGGCCATGGAGAAGGATCCGAACGTGACGATCCTCTCCCAGGCGGGCCTGAACATCGGCTACCTCGCCTACAACACCCAGAAGAAGCCCTTCGACGACGTGAAGGTCCGCAAGGCCCTCAACATGGCCATCAACAAGAAGGCCATCGTCGAAGCGGTGTATCTCGGCAGCGGCATCCCGGCCAAGAACCCGATCCCGCCGTCCATGTGGTCGTACAACGACAGCATCAAGGACGATCCTTACGATCCGGAAGCGGCCAAGAAGCTCCTGGCCGAGGCCGGCTTCCCGAACGGGTTCGAGACCGACCTGTGGGCCATGCCGGTGCAGCGCCCCTACAACCCGAATGCGAAGCGCATCGCCGAGCTGATGCAGGCCGACCTCGCCAAAATCGGCGTGAAGGCCGAGATCAAGAGCTTCGAGTGGGGCGAGTACCGCAAGCGCATGCAGGCGGGCGAGCACCAGATGGGCATGCTGGGCTGGACGGGCGACAACGGCGACCCGGACAACTTCCTGCACACCCTCCTCGGCTGCGCCTCGGCGCAGGGCAACGGGTCGAACGTCGCGAAGTTCTGCTACAAGCCCTTCGACGATCTCGTGACCAAGGCCAAGGTGACCACCGACGTGGCCGCGCGCACCAAGCTCTATGAGCAGGCGCAGGTGATCTTCAAGGAGCAGGCTCCCTGGTTCACCATCGCGCATGCGGTGCAGCTGAAGCCCATCCGCAAGGAAGTGGTCGACTTCAAGCTCTCGCCCTTCGGACGCCACACCTTCTACGGCGTGGACATCAAGGGCAAGTAAGCCTTCACGATCCACCTCTGGCGGAGCGGCCGAGACGCCGCTCCGCCTTTTTACATTCAGACGATGCTCCGCTTCATCCTCACCCGCGTCAGCCTGATCATCCCGACCTTCATCGGGATCACGCTGCTCGCCTTCTTCCTGATCCGCCTCGTCCCTGGCGATCCGATCGAGACCATGGCCGGCGAGCGCGGCATCGATGCCGCGCGCCACGAACAGCTGCGCAAGGAGTTCGGCTTCGACAAGCCGATCTTCGTCCAGTACGGCATCTACATTTCCCGCGTCCTCCAGGGCGATCTCGGCAAGTCCCTGATCACCCAGGCGCCGGTCTGGGAGGAGTTCAAGGCCCTGTTCCCGGCGACCATGGAACTGGCGCTCTGCGCAATCCTGTTCGCATTGGCGATCGGGCTGCCGGCCGGCATCCTGGCCGCGATCCGACGAAATTCGATCTTCGATCACGGCGTCATGGGCATCTCGCTCACCGGCTATTCCATGCCGATCTTCTGGTGGGGCCTGATCCTGATCCTCGTGTTCTCGGTGCAGCTCGACCTCACGCCCGTCTCCGGCCGTATCGACGTCCTGTATTACATCGAGCCGATCACCGGCTTCCTCCTGATCGACAGCCTCCTCTCGGGCGAGGAAGGCGCCTTCGCCTCGGCGGTGGAGCATCTCATCCTGCCCACCATCGTGCTCGGGACGGTGCCCCTCGCGGTGATTGCCCGCATGACGCGCTCTGCCATGCTGGAGGTGCTGGGCGAGGATTACATCCGCACCGCCAAGGCCAAGGGCCTCTCGCGTTACCGGGTGATCGCCCTGCACGCCCTGCGCAATGCGCTCATCCCGGTCGTTACGGTGATCGGCCTGCAGGTGGGCGTCCTCTTCACGGGCGCCATCCTGACCGAGACGATCTTCTCCTGGCCCGGCGTCGGCAAATGGCTGATCGACGCCATCTTCCGGCGTGACTATCCGGTCCTGCAGGGCGGCGCCCTTCTTCTGGGCATCGTCGTGATGAGCGTGAACCTCATCGTCGACCTCGCCTATGGCCTCATCAACCCGCGCATCAGGCATCATCGATGACCGCAGAAACCATGGAAGCTCCTGCCGTCGCTGCGCCGACGGCGACCCCGCCCCACCCCTTGCGCGAATTCTGGGGTTACTTCAGCGCCAACAAGGGCGCAGTCGCAGGCCTCGCCGTGATTGCCTTCGTGGTGGCGGTCGCGATCCTCGCCGACGTCCTCGCCCCCCACTCGCCCTATGTCACCGACACCTCCATCGCGCTCAAGCCACCTTTCTGGCAGGAGGGCGGAAGCCTCGCCTATCCGCTCGGGACCGATCCCATCGGCCGCGACATCCTTTCGCGGCTCATCTACGGATCTCGCCTGTCGCTGCTGATCGGCATCGTGATCGTTTCGATCTCCATCGCGATCGGAACGGTGCTTGGGCTCGTCGCGGGCTTCTCCCGCGGCCTGACCGAGATCTTCATCATGCGGCTGATGGACATCATCCTGACCCTGCCGAGCCTTCTGCTCGCCATCGTCATCGTCGCGGTGCTCGGCCCCGGTCTCGTCAACTCGATGCTCGCCGTCGCTCTGGTGATCCTGCCGCACTACGTCCGCCTCGCGCGGGCCGCCGTGATCACGGAAACCTCCAAGGACTACGTGACGGCCGCCAGGGTCAGCGGCGCGGGTACGCTGCGCCTCATGTTCAGGGAGGTGCTGCCCAACTGCACGGCCCCGCTGATCGTCCAGGCCTCTCTCGGCATTTCGACCGCGATCCTCGACGCCGCAGCGCTCGGCTTCCTCGGTCTCGGCGCCCAGCCCCCGGCTCCCGAGTGGGGCACCATGCTCGCGGATGCCCGCGAGTTCGTGCTGCGCGCCTGGTGGGTCGTCACCTTCCCGGGCCTTGCCATTCTCATCACCGTGCTGGCGTTCAACCTCCTCGGCGACGGCCTTCGCGACGCCCTGGACCCCAAATTGAAGCGTTGACCATGGCTCTTCTCGAAATCGAAAACCTTTCGGTCGAATTTCCGACCCAAGGCGGCATCATGCGTGCCGTCGACGGCGTCAGCCTCAGGCTCGAGGAAGGGGAGATCCTCGGCGTCGTGGGCGAATCCGGCTCGGGGAAGAGCGTCACGATGCTGGCGCTCATGGGCCTCGTGCCCTTCCCCGGACGGGTGAAAGCCGACAAGCTCTCGTTCAACGGGCGCGATCTCCTGACGATCTCGGACCGCGAGCGTCGAAAGCTCACGGGCAAGGACGTGGCGATGATCTTCCAGGAGCCGACGACGAGCCTGAACCCGTGCTTCACCATCGGGTTCCAGCTCACCGAAACCCTGCGCCTTCACGAAGGCATGGATCGCCGGAGCGCCCGCCGGCGCGCCATCGAGCTGCTGGAGCAGGTCGGCATCCCCTCGCCCGAAAGCCGCCTGTCGGCCTTCCCCCACCAGCTCTCGGGCGGCATGAACCAGCGCGTGATGATCGCCATGGCGATCGCCTGCAATCCGAAGCTCCTGATCGCGGACGAGCCGACCACGGCCCTCGACGTGACGATCCAGGCGCAGATCCTCGATCTGCTGATCAACCTGCAGAAGGAGCGCAACATGGCCCTCGTCATGATCACGCACGACATGGGCGTGATCGCCGAGACCGCAAAGCGCATCATGGTCATGTACGCCGGCCAGATCATGGAAGAGCGCGCGGCGGAGGACCTCTTCGCTTCGCCTCAGCATCCCTACACGGCGGCCCTGCTTGCGGCATTGCCCGAGAACAGCAGGGGCGGACGCCTCTCCACCATCCCCGGCGTCGTGCCGGGTCTCTACGATCGCCCGAAGGGATGCCTGTTCAGCCCCCGCTGCAGGTACGCGACGGAGCACTCCCGCAACGTGCGCCCTGAGCTGCGCTCCTGGGCCGGCGGGCAGATCCGCTGCCACTATCCCCTGGGCGACCCGAGCCGCACGGCCCGGATCGAAGCCGACCACCCCCTTGGCGCGGAGGCCGCATCGTGACCGCTCCCGTAGTCGAAGCCAACAATCTCAAGCGCGTCTACGAGGTGCGGCGCGGCCTGTTCAAGGAGCCCGGCCGTCTGCAGGCCGTGGGCGGCGTCTCGTTCTCCATCGCCCCCGGCAAGACGCTGGCGGTGGTCGGCGAGTCCGGCTGCGGCAAGTCCACCCTTGCCCGCATGGTCACCCTGATCGAGAAGCCGACGGAGGGCACGCTGACGCTCGACGGGATGGACGCCATCCACCCGCCCGCCGGCAAGGCCAAGGATCTGCGGCGCACGGTGCAGCTGGTGTTCCAGAATCCCTATGGATCGCTCAACCCGCGCAAGAAGGTCGGGACGATTCTCGAGGAGCCGCTCGCCATCAACACGAGTCTTTCCGCCGCCGAGCGGACGGAGCGGGCACGTGCGATGATGGCAAAGGTGGGCCTGCGCCCCGAGCACTACAACCGTTACCCGCACATGTTCTCCGGCGGCCAGCGCCAGCGCATCGCCATCGCGCGGGCGCTGATGCTCTCGCCCAAGCTCGTGGTGGCGGACGAGCCCGTCTCCGCTCTGGACGTGTCGATCCAGGCCCAGGTCCTGAACCTCCTGGCCGACCTGCAGCAGGAGATGGGCCTCGCCTATCTCTTCATCTCCCACGACCTGAGCGTGGTCCGCCACATCGCCGACGATGTGATGGTGATGTATCTGGGGCTTACGGTCGAGCAGGGTCCGAAGGAGCGGATCTACGAGCGTCCCCTGCACCCCTATACGCAGGCGCTCCTCTCCTCGACTCCCAGCATGTCCGGAGCCAAGCGCAAGCGCATCGTCCTGAAGGGCGAGCTGCCTTCGCCGCTCAATCCACCGAAGGGCTGCGTTTTCTCGACACGCTGTCCCTACGTGACCGAGCGCTGCCGGATCGAACGGCCGGCGCTGCGGCCGATCGACGGCCGTCTGGTGGCGTGCCACTACGCGGAGAACTTCCTCGCGGAGCAGCCGGCCTGAGGCTTCCCTCAAGCCGGGAGAGGCAAGCGCTCCGACCCCGTCGCGGCATGGGACGGCTGCGGCGGGGACGGGGTCCGGGCATGCCCCTTCTCCTCTCCCGTCGCATTCTTCACGCACAGCACGACCGCCTCGCGCAGGGTCGACACGTAGTAGTCGGCCCCGAGCGACGCCTGCCGGCCCTGGTTGCTCAGGACCGCGTCGTCCGCCGGCCAGAGGCCGACGAGGATCGGGACGTCCGGCATTCTGTTGCGGAGGCGTCGCAGGAGATATCGCAGATGCGCCGGCGTACCGCCGATCTCCAGATAGGACAGGCACACCATTCGCACATTCGTCGTATCGAGGCTGCCGATCCCCGCGCGGGATACGGCCTCGTAGGGCACCGTGCGCGTCCCGAGGCCATGCTTGGTCAGAAGCTGCGCCAGCATCGAAGCGGCAGCTCCGTCGAGAGGGCCGCGGCCGGCGACGCATAGCACGGCGCCTTCGCTGCGCCACTCCTCCCGAACCGGCATGGCCGCCGGCGAAGGCTGCGCGACGGCGGGCTCCTTGATGGCGGGCTGCTCGCTGGCCGGCGGCGCCACGGGCTCGTCCACGGTCTCCTTGCGCTCCGGCTCCCGGTCGTCATGGGTGTCGAGATCCTGGATGAGGGCTCCGACCACGGCCTTGACCCGCTCGAGCTGGTGGACCGTCAGGACGCCCCGGCTCGCATCGTTGGCGGCAAGCTGCAGCCCCTTCAGGGCGACCTCGTCGTAATAGGATGTGAGTGAGCGCTCCCGCAGGAGGGCCTCGGCGGACTCGAGCGCCTCGTCCGGATCGCCAGCCAGCATGCGCTGGTAGAGGTTTTCCGCCGGCGTCAGCGCAGGGCGGTCGCCGAGCAGGACATCGAGGAATTCCAGCCGCTCCACATGACGGCCCAGAACGACGAGGCACAGGGTCAGCGGCGTGGCGATGAGCAGGCCGACGGGGCCCCAGATCCAGGTCCAGAAGATGGCGGAGAGGACCACGGCGAAGGGGGAAAGGCCCGTGCTTTGGCCATACACCACCGGTTCGATGACATGGCCCATGAGCGGCTCGCCGAGGAGAAAGAGGGCTGCCGTCAGCACCGCCATCGACCAGCCGGGGTCCACGGCTGCGGCGAGCATGATGGGAAAGGCCGCGGCGATGAAGGAGCCGATGTAGGGCACGAACCGCATCAGCGCCGCGAACACGCCCCAGAGCAGGGGACTCGGTACGCCGATGGCCCATAGGCCGACAGCGACGAAGACGCCGAACGCGGTGTTGAGGCCGAGTTGAATCAGGAAATAGCGGCTGAGGCGCCGCGCCGCATCGTCCATTGCGATGGTGGTGCGATGCAGGTCGCTGGAGCCGAACAGGCGGATCATGCGGTCGCGGAGATCCTCCCGCTGCAGGAGAATGAAGACGAGGACCACGAACACGATGCCCGTCGTCGCCAGCGGCTGCAGCATCGGCAGGAGGAAATTGCGCGCAAGCTCGACGGGCGTCGGCTCCGGCTGGTGCACCTCGACCGGCAACGGTGCAGGAGTCTCCGCTTCCTGTGCCGGTGCCGGAGACGGCGCGCCCTTCTTTTCCTCCGGGTTTTCCTGAACCGCCCGGTCGAACTCGCGGCCCATGTTCTTCAGGAGCGCGGGCAGCCGCCCGAGCGATCCCTCGCGGAGGGAGCCGAGTTTCTCCTTGATCGTGTACTGATAGCGCGGAAGGTCGCTCGCGAGCCCCGCAAGCTGGAACCCGATGATGCCGCCGAGGGAGACGATGATCCCCAAGGCCACGAGCACGGCGATGATCACGGAAGGGACGCGGCCCAGATGCCAGCGCCGCATCATGTCGACGAAGGGCGCCAGCACGAAGGCGAGCAGGATCGCGAGCACGATCGGCAGGAACACGTCCTGGCCGATATAGAGCGCGGCCAGGACGACGATGCCGACGATGAGGGTCATCAGGCCCGAAATTCCCGGAACGCTGGGCGGCGGGATCTCTGCCTGAGGAGGCGGGGACGGACTGGCGGCGGACATGGGGCGTTCTTCTCCGGAGCCGCGGGGAGGATCCTGGCGTTCTGACAACGCCCGAACCTCCCGAACGATCCTTGGCCGTTCGGGAGCCTGCCTCGGCCCTGAGACCTCATGAGACCTTTTGCCATCTGTCCGTCCCATGCGGGCTTTCCAGATCAGGAGGGGACCGGCCTCGAGCCCGATCCTCTTTCCGCTGCCCGAACCGTGCCCTGAATCCCATGTCATGAACCCGTCCCGACGAACGCTGCTGATCGGCGCCCCTCTTGCCGCCGCTTGGCCTGTCCTGCCCTTCCCAGCCCTCAGCGGAGAAGCCGTGCCTATGCCTGTGACCGAGTCGCGCCAGACCTTTTCCAGCGGCGGGAGAACCATAAACGTGGAACGCTTCGAGCCGGGCGGCCAGAGGTCGGCCCCTCCGGTCCTCATGCTTCACGGCGCCGACGGGCTTGGCCTCAATGGCCAGTACCGGGCGGGGGCACGGGAGATCGCCGCCTCCGGCTTCCAGGTGCATCTCGTCCATTATCTCGACCGGACCGGGGAGCGACGCGCCTCCTTCTCGACCCTGTTCCAGAACTTCGTTCCATGGATGGAAACGGTCCGGGATGCCCTTGCCTGGATCGGAGACACGGCCGAAACGGCTGCGGGGAGCATTGGGCTGGTCGGGATCTCGCTCGGCGCGGCATTGGGACTTGCGGTTTCCGGCACGAGTTCGCGGATCGGAGCCCTGGTGAGTTTCTACGGGCCGCTCCCCCAGGGAGCGGTCGCCCCCGATGCGCGCCTGCCTCCGACCCTCGTCCTCCACGGCAACATGGATCCGGTCGTGCCGGTGGCGAATGCTTATGCCATCGAATCCCTGCTTCGTCAGAGGCACGTCCCGCACGAGATCAGAATCTATCCCGGCGAAGGTCACGGCTTCCGCGGCCAGGCGCAGGCGGATGCGACGCGAAGGGCTCTGGCGTTCCTGCGCCGCCACCTCGTCCCCGAAGCGCCGCCCCTTCCTGCACCTGACCGGGACCGCTAAAAGAGAGCCGGAACGGCCCGAACGAGGATTGCCATGACTTCATCGGATGTGAATCGCCCATCGAATCCCCTCCTCGCTTCCTGGGCGACTCCCTTCGGCATCCCCCCTTTCGAGAGCATCGCGCCTGAGCATTACCGGCCGGCCTTCGATGCCGCCATTGCGGAGCAGCAGGCGGAGATCGATGCGATTGCCGGAAATGCCGAGACCCCGACCTTCGCCAACACGATCGAGGCGATGGAGCGGAGCGGCGCGACCCTGAAGCGCGTCGGTGGCGTCTTCTTCAACCTGGCGGGATCGCATACGAACGACGCCATTCAGGCGGTCGAGCGCGAGATGGCGCCGCGCCTCGCGAAGCACCGCAACAGCATCTTCATGAACGAAGCCCTTTTCCGGCGTGTGGATGCCCTCCACCGGAACAGGGACGATCTCGGCCTCTCCCCCGAGCAGGCCCGCGTGCTCGACCGTTACCACACGATTTTCGTGCGCGCCGGCGCCCGCCTCGGTCCGCAGGACAAGCAGCGCCTCGCGGAGATCACGGAGCGCCTGGCTGCCCTCGGGACACAGTTCTCGCAGAACGTGCTGGCCGACGAGAAGGCGTATCGCCTCGTTCTCGAAACCGAGGAGGATCTGGCGGGCCTCCCCTCGTTCCTACGGGAAGCTGCGGCGCAGGCGGCGGCCGATTGCGGCCTTCCGGGCAAGTACGTGATCACCCTGTCGCGCTCCAGCATCGAACCCTTCCTCCAGTTCTCGAGCCGGCGCGACCTGCGGGAGCGGGCCTTCAAAGCCTGGGCCTCCCGCGGAGAAGGCGGCGGCGCCACGGACAACACGGCCATCGTCGCCGAGATGGTGCGTCTGCGCGCCGAGCGCGCGAAGCTCCTGGGCTACGAGACCTTCGCGGACTTCAAGCTCGCCGACACGATGGCGAAGACGCCGGCGGCGGTTCTCGCACTCCTTAACGAGGTCTGGGGACCGGCGCGGCGGCGCGCCATGCAGGAGAGGGACGATCTGCAGGCGCACGCCCAGGCCAAAGGCGACAACATCGTCATCGAGCCGTGGGACTGGCGCTACTACGCCGAGCAGGTCCGCATCGCGAAGCACGATCTCGACGAGGCGGCCATCAAGCCGTACTTCCAGCTGGAGCGAATCGTCGAGGCCGCCTTCGAAACCGCGAACCGGCTCTTCGGATTGCGTTTCGAGGAGTTGCAGGATTTCCCGCGCTACCATCCCGACATTCGCGCCTGGAAGGTCACGGGCGGGGACGGCGCACTCGTCGGCATCTTCATCGGCGACTACTTCGCCCGTGCGTCGAAGCGCAGCGGAGCGTGGATGAGCGCCTTCCGATCCCAGGAGAAGCTGACCGGAAACATTCGCCCGATCATCGTCAACGTCATGAATTTCTCCAAGGGCGGTCCGGGCGAGCCGTCCCTGCTCAGCTTCGACGACGCGCGGACGCTGTTCCACGAGTTCGGTCACGCGCTTCACGGCCTCCTCTCCGACGTGACCTATCCCCTGCTCGCGGGGACGAGCGTCTCGACGGACTTTGTCGAGTTGCCGTCCCAGCTCTACGAGCACTGGCTGTCGCAGCCGGAAATCCTGCGCCGCTATGCAACGCATGCGAAGACAGGCGAGCCGATTCCGGAAACCCTGCTGAAGCGGCTGACGGATGCGAGAAACTTCAACCAGGGCTTCGCAACGGTCGAGTACCTCGCCTCGGCATTCGTCGATATCGACTTCCACCGGCTCGTGGATCCCGGCAACGTGGACGTGGCGGCCTTCGAGCGGGCGTCGCTCGAGAGGATCGGCATGCCCGGCGAGATCATCATGCGGCACCGCACCCCGCACTTCACCCATGTCTTCTCGGGCGACGGCTATTCGTCAGGCTACTACAGCTACCTTTGGTCCGAGGTGCTGGATGCGGATGCGTTCAACGCTTTCGAGGAGACCGGGAATGCCTTCGACCGGGATACGGCCGAGAAGCTGAAATGGTACATCTATTCCGCCGGCAACCTGCGCGATCCGGCGGATGCCTACCGCGCCTTCCGCGGGCGTCTGCCCACGGCAGAGGCCCTGCTGGCCAAGCGCGGCCTCACCGCTCCCGGATCGGAAGAGGCCTGAAACTCAGACGACCGGCAGGGCGGGAAGCCGCAACTCGCGCGGCTTGGCGGCGCAGGCGGGTTTGCGGTGGAGAACGGACGTTCTGTCCAGGCTGGGCCGGCCCGGCCGAGGCTGACGCAACACGCCCGAAAGAAAGGCCATGCCCTGCGGATCCGTCTTCAGGGCATTCGCGTCGAGCACCGGCATATCGGTCTTCCCCCTGGCCTCGCTCCTCCGACGGGAGCGCCTCGTGGAAACAACGACCCGGCAAACGGCAAAGTTCCCTCACGCCAGCTGCACGAAGCGGAATTCGCTGACCTGACGGGAGACCGATCCGGGATCGAGAATACACGGGGGAAAGTGGGCGTTATTGGGGCCGTCGGGGAACCGCTGCGGCTCGAGGCAGAGGCCGGCATGCGCGCCGTAGCGGGCGCCGCCGAGGCCCGGCACGGGAATGTCCAGCATATGCCCGTCATAGAACTGGACGCCGGGCTCCGTCGTCCAGAGTTCCATGGACAGCCCGCTGTTGAGCGAATGGAGGGCAGCCGCATGGCGTAGCCCGCCTGCACCGGCCCGCAGAACATAATTGATGTCGTACGAGGTCCGCCCCTGCAGCAGCTGGGCCGCGCCGATGGGGCGGCTCGCCCGGAAGTCGAACGGCGTCCCCGTCACGCTCCTGATCTCGCCGGTGGGAATCAGGTCCGGTTGCGTCGGCGTGACGAAATCGGCCGCGATCGTCAGGTGATGCGAACAGATATCGGAACTGCCGTCGAGGTTGAAGTAGCCGTGCGTGGTCAGGTTGACCGGCGTCGGGCGGTCGCAGGTCGCTTCGAGGGCGACGCGCACCGTGGCGCTCGGAAGAAGCGAATAGGTGCAGGTGGCGACGAGACGTCCCGGATAGCCCATGTCGCCGTCGCGGGAGACGAGCGCGAGCGTCACGCTCGCCGGCTGCAGGTCGATCACCGTCCAGAGCCGCGTCCCGAACCCATGCGGGCCGCCGTGCAGCTGGTTGCGTCCTTCGTTGGCGTCGAGCATGTAGGTGTGTCCGCCCAGGGCGAAACGGGCGTGCCCGATCCGGTTCGCGTAACGGCCGACGACGGCGCCGAAGTAGGGAGAATAGGTCCTGTAGTCCTCGAGGGAGTTGAGGCCGAGCACCACGCCTCGAGTCCCACGCCGCGTCGGCACGACCAGGTCCCGGATGACCGCGCCCCACGTCAGCACGCGCATCTCGATACCGTCCGGGCCTGTCAGCACGACTTCCCACACGTCCTGCCCGTCGAGGGTCCCGAAGCGGTCGATCGTCATGTCTCATCCCTCGAAGATGCCGGCTTCGAGTCCCTGCGTCTCCGTTTCGAGAGCGTAGAGGTGCCCGGCCATGGGGTCGGTGTGCGGATCGTGTCCGACGCTGGCGGTGGTGATGTAGAGCGTTCTCATTCCAGGCCCGCCGAAGGCGCAGTTCGTCACCTGGGCCGTGGGCACCGGCACCACCAGTTCCGCCTCTCCTTCGGGCGTGAAGCGCGTGATGCGCGATCCTCCCCAGTGGCAGACCCACAGGCGGCCGCCCGCGTCGACCGCCATGCCGTCGGGGTGTCCCCAGCCCTGCTCGAACTGAACGAAGACTCTGGGCTTGCCGATTCGGCCTTGTTCGAAATCGAAGGCGTAGATGGTCCCGCGCGTGGTGTCGGTCGCGTACAGCGTTCGCCCGTCGGGGCTCGAGACCGGGCCGTTGGTGACGACGACTCCTTCGTGGAAGCAGGCGAGCTCCTTGCCGTCCCAGCGCCAGAAGGCGCCGGTGGGCTCCGTTTCCGGATCGTGCATGGTGCCGAAATAGATGCTGCCGTCAGGCCCCACATGCCCGTCGTTGATCCGATTGTCGGGCCGCCCGGGCTCGGGCGCGACGATGGGAACCGAGCGGCCGCTCGCCAGATGGAACCGGGCGAGGCCGGACTTGAAGCCTGCCACGACCGTCTCCGGATCGGGCGTGAGGAGGACGAAGCCGACCGGCTCGGGAACCGGGATGCGCCCGTGCCGTCCCGTGGCGGGCGTGCAGCGCCATATGGCCGGGCTCTTGATGTCGACCCAGAGCACGGTCTCGGTGCGATGGTCCCAGACCACTCCCTCCCCCAGGGTGCAGGCGCTCGGAACCGCCACATGGGGAGCTTTCGGGTAGACCGTGGGATGGCTCATCGATGGCCCCTTGCCGGATCCTAGACGCCTCGCCTGCTCTGGGCGTAACTCGGCCAGGCCCGTGCCGGTTCAAGCCCCTTCACCCTTCGGCGACCCGCGCCGCCAGCGCGACGAGGCTCAGGTCAGACCCGGCGGGTCCCAGAAGCGAGAGGCCGAGAGGAGCCCCGTTGCGGCCTGAGAGAGGGATCGAGACCTGCGGCAGGCCCGAGAGCACGGAGAGGCACTGGAGGTTCAGCGCCCGGTTGCGATAGTCGTTGAGGGCCTCGTCGCTTTCCGTCAGCAGGGGCGCCACGTCCGGCATGCTGGGCAGGATCAGGACCCCGTCCCGGCCCAGCAGGGCCGCGAAGCGCTCCTTGAAGGCGCCGCGAATCGCCTGGGCTTCCGCCACCTGGCGATCGGTCACCTCCTTGGCGAAGGCGAAGCGATCGGCGACGCCCGGGCCGAGAGGGGGCTTGAGACGCTCGATCATGGGCCCGTCCACGGCCCAGGCCTCCCGCCCCTGGATATAGCGCATGGCCCAGTAGAGGGCCGTGAACCCTTCCGCGGCCGCATCGACCTCCGTCACCTGCCCCAGAACCTTCTCGACCCGGCGAACCGCCGGGAGGAGCGCCTCCCGGACCGCACCGTCGAGCAGTGCGAAGGCATCCTTCGCCAGCAGCGCCCGGGGCCGCTCCGGCAGCGGTTCGGTGTCGGCTCCCAGCACCACTTCGCCGACCCGCAGGAAGGTCGCCCCGTCGCGGGTAAAATAGCCGCACGTGTCGAAGGAGGGCGCAAGGTCGTGGCAGTTCTCCAGGCTGACGCGTCCGTGGGTCGGCCGTATGCCGAACAGGCCGCAATGACTCGCCGGGGCCCGGACCGAGCCGCCCGTGTCCGTGCCGAGCGCGAAGTCGCAGAGACCGTTCGACACGGCCGAGGCCGAGCCGGAGGACGAGCCGCCGGGAATCCGGTCCGGCGCGCCTCCATTCAGCGGCGTGCCGAAATGGGCATTCTTGCCGCTCATGGAGAAGGCGAGCTCGTCCGTGATCGTCTTGCCGACGAACCGGGCGCCCGCATCGAGCAGCTTTTGCACGGTGGGCGCCGTCCGGGTCTTGAGGCCCGACATGGCGAGCATCTGCGGGGAGCCGGCGCCCGTGGGATATCCGGCCACGTCGAACAGGTCCTTGACGGCGAAGCTCAGGCCGCGGAGCGGCCCGCTTTCCGCGTTCGGAACGGCAACGGCGGGATAGGGCATGAAGGCGCGGGCGGGATCGTGGGGGAGGAGCATGGCGCAAATCGGCAGAGAGAGGGAGGATGGGGCCGCGACAGTGGCACCCCCGCCGCTGCGCTGGCAAGGCAGGAATGTCTGCCCGCAGGATCTCTCATGCCTCCCCCCGCTGCGTCCGGGAGGACATGATACGCTGCGGCCTGGCCATCCAGCCGCTCCCTCCCGAGCCCTGGGAGACACCGGGGCGCTCGTCATCGCCCAGCGGCCGGAATATGCGCAAAATGGCCGGCCTCCCGGCCTAAAGCGTTGACGGAGGGGGCAAAACGCACAATATCCACCCCGTCCGGGCGCGACCGCGCCTGCTCTTCGCTTTTCGCAACCTTCGAGGACACCCCGATCCATGGGCGTCATCCATGTGACCGACCGCTCCGGCCAGCGCCACACCCTGGAGGCCCTCGAAGGATGGCGCGTCATGGAAATCATCCGGGACTGGGGCCTTCCCCTGGAAGGCCTTTGCGGCGGAGCCTGCGAATGCGCCACCTGCCACGTCTACGTCGCGGAGGAGTGGCTTTCGAAGCTCCATCCCCCCTCGGAGGAGGAGGAGGACCAGCTGGATACGGTGGTGACCCGGCCGAACTCCCGCCTCTCCTGTCAGATCATCTGGACTCCCGCGCTCGACGGCCTGGAGGTGACCCTGGCGCCGACGGGGAGCTGATTCCGCGGCCTCTGCAGGCCAAGCCTGTCGCATTGCAAAAGACGGGAGACCGTGCTTTCCGAGGGTCTCCCCAAGGAGCCTGTTCATGACCGACCATATCGAAACGGACGTCGTCATCATCGGCGCAGGGCCCGTCGGCCTCTTCGCCGTGTTCGAGCTCGGGCTCCTCGACATCAGATGTCATGTGATCGACATCCTGCCCAAGGTGGGCGGCCAGTGCGCGGAACTCTATCCGGAGAAGCCGATCTACGACATCCCGGGTTTCCCGATGATCACCGGCCAGGGGCTCGTGGACAACCTGATGGCCCAGATCGAGCCGTTCCATCCCACCTTCCATCTCAACCAGATGGTGGAGAGCATCGAAACCCTCGGGACGCCCGAAGCCCCCCTGTTCCGGGTGAAGACCGCCGAGGGCGAAACCACCTTCACCTGCAAGTCGATCCTGATCGCCGCCGGCGGCGGCTCTTTCCAGCCGAAGAAGCCGCCCATCGATCAAATCGAGGCCTATGAAGGCACGGGCGTCTTCTATGCCGTGCGCCACATGGAGATGTTCCGAGACAAGCGCATCCTGATCGTCGGCGGGGGCGATTCCGCCCTGGACTGGACCGTGAACCTGCAGCCCCTCGCCAAGCGCCTCACCCTGCTGCATCGCCGCGACGCCTTCCGCGCCGCCCCTCACACGGTCGAGAAGATGCGGGCGCTCGTGGCCGCCGGCGCCATGGATCTGCACCTCGGACAGGTTTCGGCCCTCAAGGGCCCCGCACCCGTCCTCGAAGGCGTCACGGTGCGAAAGGACGACGGCTCGACCTTCGACATCGCCTGCGACGTGATGCTGCCCTTCTTCGGGCTGACCATGAAGCTCGGCCCGATCGCCGACTGGGGCCTGAACCTCCACGAGAACCTGATCCCGGTCGATACGGAGAAGTTCGAGACGAACGTACCCGGGATCTTCGCCATCGGCGACATCAATACCTATCCCGGCAAGCTGAAGCTCATCCTGTCCGGATTCCACGAGGGAGCGCTCGCGGCGCAGAAGGTGCATCGCTACGTGTACCCGGAGAAGAAGCTGCTCTTCCAGTACACGACCTCTTCGACGAGCCTGCAGAAGAAGCTCGGCGTCGCGGCCTGAAGCATGGGCCGGCGCAGCTTTCGCTTGCGAAGGGCGCCGGTTCCTGAAACTCTTTCGTCATCATGACGAACCATAACGACCCGATCCTCGGCCGTCGCGCCATGGCGATGCTCGACTCTCTCGCCCGCCACAGCGACGATCCCGACCGCCTGACGCGCCTGTATCTCTCGAAAGCTCACCGCTCTGCAGCGGAAGAGACGCTGAGCCTCATGCGAGAGGCCGGGCTCGACGCCCATATCGACCCTCTGGGCTCGGTGATCGGACGCATGGAGGGCGCGAATCCGGGCGCCCCCGCCCTTCTCATCGGATCCCATATCGACACGGTGATCGACGCGGGGCGGTATGACGGCACGCTCGGGGTCGTCCTCGGGATCGTCGCAGCCGAGGCGCTGCGGGAGGAGGGCATCGTTCCCTCCTGCCCCATCGAGGTGGTTGCGTTCGGGGACGAGGAGAACGCGCGGTTCCCGACGAATCTCTCCACGTCATACGCCTTTTCCGGCAATTACAGGCCGGAATGGCTCGAGGGACGGGACGAGAGCGGCACGACCTTGAGGGAGGCTCTCCTCCGCTTCGGCGGCGACCCCGAACGCATCGGGACGATCGCGCGCGATCCGAAGCGCTACCGCGGCTATCTCGAAGTGCATATCGAACAGGGGCCACAGCTCGAGGCGAACGGGCTCCCCGTCGGCCTCGTTTCGGCCATCAACGGCGTCAGCCGCGCGCGCGCCACCGTGATCGGAGAGGCGGGACATGCCGGAACCGTGCCGATGCCCATGCGGCGCGACGCGCTGGCCGCAGCCGCCGAGATGATCGTCGCCGTGGAGCGGGCAGGAGCGATCCGGCAGGACACGGTGGCGACGGTCGGTTCGGCAAAAGTGACGCCCGGAGCCATCAACGTGATCCCCGCTCGGGTGGACTTCACGCTCGACGCGCGCTCTCCCGACGACGCGGTGCGGCATGCCATGGTGGCGGACATTCTCGCCGAATGCCGCAGCATCGCCGGGAAGCGCGGCGTGACCTTCACCGTCGAGCCTTTCATGGACTCGCCGGCGACGCCGATGGACCGATCCCTCCTCGGCCTTCTCGAGGAGGCGGTCCGAGCCGCGGGCATCCCGCCGCGGCATCTGGCATCCGGAGCGGGACACGACGCCGTGGCGATGGCCGCGCTCTGTCCCGTCGCGATGCTCTTCGTGCGCTGCAAGGGCGGCATCAGCCACAACCCGGCGGAATCGATCACCCTGGAGGACGCGGATATCGCGGCCCGTGTTCTCCTGGAGACGGTGAAGAAGATCGTTTCCTGACCGGGGCGTCGCCCGGCACGCCCGATCAGATCCTGCTTCGCACTGGGTGGGAATCTCGCCGCGTCAGTTGCGGCGGGCCGGAGGCGCGCGCAGGAGCCGGGTTTCTGTCCGAGGAGAGGCGAAGAGCGCATCCTAGAGCGGCGCATGCCACTCCTCGGCAAGAATGGCCCACCGCTCATGGTCGCGCCATTCTCCGCCGATCTTCAGGTAGCGCGGGGAATACCCCTCCTGCCGGAATCCCAGCCGCTGCGCAAGCGCACGGGAGGGCGCGTTGCCGGGCTGGATGTTGGCTTCGAGCCGGTGCAGGCCGAGCGTTCCGAAGGCATGCGTGATGACCTGCGCGACGGCCTCGCGCATCAGCCCCCGGCCCTGCCAGCCGGCCATGCCGTAGTAACCGAGATAGGCGCTCTGAAAGAGCCCGCGGACGATCTCGTTGATGTTGACGACGCCCACGATCTGTCCGCTCTCCCGCTCGCGCGCGACGAATCCCAGCGAGCGCTCGCCATCGCTGCGCGCCAGGTAGGCCTGAAAGCCTGCGGCATCCCGGCAGGGATAGACCCACGGCTCGTGCACGTCGATGCTGGCGAGATTCGCGGCGACGAGTTCGACGCCGTCCGTCTCGCGAACGGGCCTGACGAGAACGCGGGGTTTCATGTGCTCCCTCCCGCTTTCGGGAACCTTGGCATCATCATGTCGTTGTCGTTCGTCATTCCAACATACCGAAGGATCGGACTATGCGAGCCATTCTCCTCCCGGCTTTCGCCGCCGCTCTAGGCCTGGGGTTCTTTGCTGCGCCAGAGGCGCAGGCCCGCTTCAACGGGGCCCAGGTGCAAGCGCCGTCCCTCGTGGAGAACGTCGCTTGCGTGACGCGTCACGTGCGAACCGTGCGGCCGAACGGACGCGTCGTCTATCGCACCGTGCGCGATTGCGGCGTGCGGCCCGGATGGTACCGGCCGGGCCCCTGCCGCATGATCCGCGAGCGCGTCGTGCGGCCGAACGGCAGCGTCGTGTACCGCACCATCCGCCGCTGCCGCTGACCGGCACATCGGCAAGGGTCCTTGTCCCGGGCCCTTGCCCGCCTCACTCGAGAGTCCCGACCGCGCTCTCCACCGCCTCCACGATGGCGCCGGAGCGTACGAGTTCGAGCGCCTGGCGCATCTCGGTCGCATACCAGCGGTCGCCGTCCAGGGCCGGCGGGATGACGGCCCTGATCGCCTCGAGCGCGGCAGCCGTTCCCTTGCCGAGGGGATAATCCTTGGCGAGCGGCTCCACGAGCGTGAGCGCCTGGGCTGCCATGAGGAGCTCTCCTGCCACGATCTGCTCCACGTTCTCCACCACCGTCCGCGCCTTCCGCCCGCACCAGGTCGAGTTCGACACATGGTCCTCGGCATTGGACTTGCCGGGAATGGAGTCGACCGAGCCGGGCGTGGCGAGCCCGCGGTTCTCCATCACGAGCGCCGACATGGAGCACTGCACGGTGGCGAAGCCCGTATTGAGCCCGCGCTTGCCCGCGAGGAGGTTGCGCGGGAGCCCGTAGGACATCGTGGGGTCGATGAGCCGCGCGAGCCGGCGCTCGGAGATGGCGCCGAGATCCGTCATGGCGATCGCCAGCAGATCCATCGCCTGCGCCACGTACTGACCGTGGAAGTGGCCGCCGGAAATGGACACGTAGCCGCCCTGTCCATCGTCGAAGATCAATGGATTGTCCGTCGCGGAGTTGATCTCCGTCCCGACGATCCGCTCCACATAGTCCACCGCCTCGACGGCGGGGCCGTGGACCTGCGGCGTGCACCGCAGGGAGTAGACGTCCTGCACCCGCGGCGAAGCCGGAGTGCCGGGCTGGCGCGACTCGTCGGGGAAGACCACGTCGCGCGCGGCCTGGGAGCAGCGCCGGGTGCCTTCGAGAATGCGCAGCAGGTTCCGCGCGATCCGCGCCTGCCCGGGATGAGGCCGTGCCTTGTGGACCCGCGGGTCGAACGCCGCGAGTTCTCCGCGCATCGCCTCGAGGGAGAGGCACATGGCGATGTCGGCCTGCTTGAGGAGACGGCGGGCGTCGTAGGTTGCCAGCACGCCCAGGGCGAGGGAGGTGGTCGACCCGTTGATGAGGGCGGAGGCATCCTTCGCGCCGAGTTCGAAATCCGGGTCGAAGCCCGCTTTCGCGATGGCCTCCCGCGCCGGCATGCGGCGCCCCTTGTAGATCATTTCCGCCTCGGCGAAGCCGCAGACCGCGCCGGCCATGTGGGCGAGCGGGGCCAGATCGCCCGAGGCGCCCACCGACCCCTTCTGCGGCACGACCGGGTGCAGCCCGGCATTGAGGAAATCGATCAGCCTCTCCACCAGCTCGACGCGGGGGCCGGAGTAATTGGAGGCGAAGGCGTTGGCGCGCAGCAGCATCATGGCCCGGGTCACGTCCTCCGGGAACGGCTCCCCGATTCCGGTGGCATGGGCATAGACCGTCTTGCGCTGGTAGGCCGCCATGTCGGCGATGAGGACCCGCTGGTCCTTGAACAGCCCGACACCCGTGTTGAAGGCGTACATGAGCGGGGCATCGTCGTGCATCCAGTGGCGGTCGATGTAGTCCCGCGTGGCCGCGATCCGCTCGCGGGCCTGAGGATGCAAAACGGCCTTCTCGAAACGCCCTTTTCCATTGGGACGCGCCACGCGCGCCACATCGCCGATCCTGAGCCCGGCTCCGTCGATCTTGACCGTCATGCTTCACCCTCGCGTTTCTTCGAGGGATAGCGATGCCGTCCGCCGGGCGCAACAGGAACCGGAGCGCCGAAAGCCCGCCGGGCGACCGGCGGGCCCTGCAGAGGACGAGGCCTCGACCCGGTTTACCTGCCTTGAGGGGATGGAAGCCTGAAACCGTCAGACGCGGCCGAGGCGCTTCGTGGTCTGCGGATCGAAGAGATGGACGTTGGCAGGGTCGATGGACAGGGTCAGGCGGCCCGCATCGGCGGGGATCTGCCCGGTGGAGGCCTGGACCACGAACTCGGCTCCGGCAACCTTGCCGTGGAAGAGCTGGGTCGCGCCGAGCTCCTCGACGAAATCGACATCCATGGACAGGGTGCTCGACCCGGCGGCGCCCGCCTGCACGTCCTCCGGACGCAGGCCGACCTCGATGGCGCTGCCCGGCGTCAGTCCTTCCCGCATATCGGCGACGGCGATGGTCTGGCCGCCGACGGAGACGCGGCCCGGGCCCTCGACCTTGCCCGGGAGAATGTTCATGGGCGGAGACCCGATGAAGGTCGCCACGAAGCGGGTCTCGGGGCGGCGATAGACCTCGGCGGGCGTGCCGACCTGCTCGATCTGGCCGCCGCTCATCACCACGAGCTTGTCGGAGAGGGTCATGGCCTCGACCTGGTCGTGGGTCACATAGATGGACGTCACGCCGAGCGCCCGCTGGAGGCGCTTGATCTCGACGCGCATCTGCACGCGCAGCTTGGCGTCGAGGTTGGAGAGCGGCTCGTCGAACAGGAAGACCTGCGGCTTGCGCACGATGGCGCGACCCATGGCGACGCGCTGGCGCTGCCCGCCCGACAGCTGGCGGGGCTTGCGCTCGAGAAACGGCTCGATGGCGAGGATGCGCGCAGCCTCCTTCACGCGCTTGTCGATCTCGGGCTTGGGCGTGCCGCGGTTCTTCAGGCCATAGGCCATGTTGTCGTAGACGCTCATGTGCGGATAGAGCGCGTAATTCTGGAACACCATGGCGATGTCGCGGTCGGCAGGCTCGATCTCGTTCACCACCCGGTCGCCGATCTTGACGGTACCGCCGGAGATCGTCTCGAGGCCGGCGATCATGCGCAGAAGCGTGGATTTGCCGCAGCCCGAGGGACCGACCAGCACGCAGAAGGAGCCGTCCTCGATGCCGAGGGAAACGCCCTTCACGGCCTCGACATTGCCTGCATAGATCTTCCGCACCGTATCGAGCGTTACGCCTGCCATCGTCTCATTCCTTCAAATCGACTCGCGCCCTGCCGGACCCGAGATGCATCCGTCGTCAGACCCTGCGCCGCCTCCGGGGAGGGAGACCGGCGCTCCGGCCCTGTTGCTTATTTCTCCGTCTCCACGAGGCCCTTCACGAAGAGGCGCTGCATGAAGACCACCACCAGCACGGGGGGCACCATGGCCAGAACGGCCGTCGTCATCGCGATCTGCCACTCGGTCAGCGCATCCTGGGTCGTGATCATCTTCTTGATGCCGATCACGATGGTCTGCATCGAGCTCTTCGTGGTGATCAGCAGCGGCCAGAGATACTGGTTCCAGCCGTAGATGAACTGGATGACGAACAGCGCCGCGATCGTCGTCAGGGACAGCGGAAGAAGAGTGTCCTTGAAGAACCGGAACGGACCGGCGCCGTCGATCTTGGACGCCTCCAGAAGCTCGTCCGGGATGGTCATGAAGAACTGCCGGAACAGCAGCGTGCCCGTCGCGGAGGCGATGAGCGGAAGGATGAGGCCCGTATAGGTGTCCAGCAGCCCGAGATCGGCGACGATCTTGTAGGTCGGGTAGATGCGGACCTCCACCGGCAGCATGAGGGTGATGAAGATCACCCAGAACGCCGTCATCCGCAGCGGGAAGCGGAAGTATACCACCGCGAAGGCGGACAGGATCGAGATCACGATTTTGCCGACCGCGATCCCGATCGCCATGATGAAGGAATTCATCATCATGAGGCCCACCGGCTCGCGCGACGTGCGCGAGGCTCCGACGAAGATCGTCCGGTAGTAGTTCTCCGCGGCCTGGTCGCCCGGGACGAGCGGCATGTTGCCGTTGATGATGGTTGCCGCATCGAAGGTCGAGGCCAGGATCGCCAGATAGACCGGGAAGGCGACGATGACGACGCCGACGGTCAGGACGAGATAGGCCAGGAGATTGCGGTAGCGTCTGTTCTCGACCATCAGTATTGCACCTTACGCTCGACATAACGGAATTGGACGGCGGTGAGCGCGATCACGATGATCATGAGGATCACCGATTGCGCCGCCGAGCCGCCGAGATCGCCGCCGAGACGGCCGTCCGCATAGACCTTGTAGACGAGGGTGGTCGTCTGGCCGGCCGGGCCGCCGCCGGTCACGGCATCGATGATGCCGAACGTGTCGAAGAAGACGTAGACGATGTTCACCACGATGAGGAAGAAGGTCGTGGGCGAGAGGAGCGGGAACACGATGGTCCAGAACCGCCGGACGGGCCCCGATCCGTCGATGGCCGCAGCCTCGATCACGCTCTTCGGAATCGCCTGCAGCCCGGCGAGGAAGAACAGGAAGTTGTAGCTGATCTGTTTCCAGGTGGCCGAGAGCACCAGGAGGATCATGGCATGCTTCGCGTTGAGCATCGGGCTCCAGTCGATGCCCATGGCCTTGATGGGGCGGGACAGGGTGCCCAGGGTTGGATGGAACATGAAGATCCACAGGACGCCCGCGATGGCCGGAGCGACCGCGTAGGGCCAGATGAGAAGGGTCTTGTAGCCCTCGCCTCCGCGCAGCTGCTTGTCGGCCTGGGTCGCGAGGAGCAGGGCGCAGGAGAGGGACAGGATCGCGACGGAGGAGGAGAACACCAGCGTCGTCACCATGGCCCGGTAGTACTCGGGCTGCTGGAAGAGCAGGCGATAGTTCTCGAACCCGACGAACTCGCTCGAGAGGCCGAAGGCATCCTCGAGCAGGAAGGACTGCCAGACGGCCTGGCTGGCAGGCAGATAGAAGAAGATGACCGTGATCGCGAGCTGCGGAAGAAGCAGCGCATAGGGCAGGATCTTGCTGGAGAAGAAGGCTCGTTTTTCCATCGCGCTCGGGCATCCGGTGGCGAGCAGGGGACATCCCTGGGTCGCGGTCGATTCATAAGATCGTCCCGGGCGGCGTGCCGCCGCCCGGGACGATCGGGTTCAATCGAAAGGCTTAGCGGCTGACGGTCCGCTCGAACTGGCGCAGGATCTGGTTGCCGCGCGTCACGGCCGCATCGAGGGCGTCCTTGGCCGACTTCTGGCCGGCGAGCGCGGCCTCGATCTCCTCCGCCCAGATGTCGCGCATCTGGACCATGTTGCCGAGACGCAGGCCGCGGGAGTTCTCCGTCGGCTCCTTGTTGGTCAGCTCGATCAGCGGCGTCTGCAGGACGGGGTTCTTCTCATAGAAGCCGGACGCCTTGGTCTTCTCGTAGGCGGCCTTCGTGATCGGGAGATAGCCCGACTCCTGGTGCAGCTTCGCCTGACGGTCGGTGTCGGAGAGGAAGGCGAGGAACTTGGCGACGCCCTTGTACTCTTCCGGCGTCTTGCCGCCCATGACCCACAGCGACGCGCCGCCGATGATGGAGTTCTGCGGAGCGTCCTTCACGTCGGGATAATAAGGCATCGGGACAGACGTGTAGTCGAACTTCGCGTTCGCCTTCACGTTGCCGTAGAAGCCTGAGGAGGTCAGGAAGATCGCGCACTCGCCCGACGTGAAGCGGCCCTCGGAGCGGCTGTCGCGGCCGGAATAGTCGAAGGTCTTGTCCTTCTGCAGATCGATCAGGTTCTGCAGATGCTTCACGTGCAGGGGCGAGTTGAACTTCAGCTCGGTGTCGAAGCCGTCGAGGCCGTTGGCCTTCGTCGCCAGCGGAACGTTGTGCCAGGCCGAGAACTGCTCGATCATCGCCCAGGTGATCCAGGCGGAGCTGAACCCGCAGGTGTTGTGCCCGGCGGCCTTGAGCTTCTTCGCCGCCTCGAACACGTCGGGCCAGGTCTTCGGAATCTCGTTGACGCCCGCCTTCTTCAGCTCGTCCTTGTTGATCCACATGACCATCGAGGAGGAGTTGAAGGGGAAGGACAGCATCTCGCCCTTCGCGGTCGAATAGTAACCGGTGATCGTCGGGAGATAGGCCTTGGGATCGAACTTCTCGCCCGCCTCGGCCATGAGCTGGTAGACCGGCTTGATCGCGCCCTTCGCCGCCATCATCGTGGCGGTGCCGACCTCGAACACCTGCAGGATGTGGGGAGCGTTGCCGGCGCGGAAGGCGGCGATGCCGGCATTCATGGTGTCGGCGTACTGGCCCTTGTAGCTGACGACGACCTTGTAGTCCTTCTGAGAGTTGTTGAACTCTTCGGCGAGACGGTTCACCACGTCGTTGTTGGCACCCGTCATGGCGTGCCACCACTGGATCTCCGTCTGCGCGAAAGCCGAGGTGCTCGTCGCAAGGCCGATGGCCAGCGCGGCGAGGAACGATTTATGCTTCATAACCGATCTCTCCCTTTCCATCCCGCCAGGGATGTTATTGTCGTTCATCACCCCGACGCGAAGGTGGGATGACGGCTTTATGACAAAAACATGACAAGCATAGCCGGCTTCAAAATGGAAGCCCTTTCTTCTGTCAGGCTTAATGCCCACGGCGGAACGGCGGGGGCCGGTATTCGTTGGACAGACTGTCTCGCAACGGAAAGCGTTCCATGCCCCATCTGGTCACCGCCCTCTACGAGAATGCCGGCGACGCGCACCGGGCCCTGCAGGCTCTCCTGGAAATGGGAATGGCGCCGACGCGGATCGTCGTCGCCGGCATTCCCGAGGGCCGCGAAGTCTCGTCGATCTCGGGCTTCCGAACCCTGTCCATCGGCGCGGACGGCATTCCCGACCTGAGGGAGCTCCCCCTTCCGGAGGAAGATCTGCGCCGCTTCTCGCAAGCGGTGCGGCGGGGCAGCACCCTCGTCGCCGCCCAGGTCGGCGCGGACGAGGAGGAGGCCGTTCGCATCCTGGAAATGTTCTCCCCCGTCGAGCCGAACGAGGACGGCTCCCCCGGCACGGGCGGGAGCGGAGACCGGTCGGCACCGCTCGCCTCGCCGCTCGGCGCAGGCCTGACGGGCGGCATGGCGGAGGGCCAGACGAACACCGCCGCCCTGCCCGGCATGGGGACGATGACCGGCGGCGACGATCCCGGAACCTCCGACCTCAGGACGGAGGACGCCCGGCTCGGCGGCGGCAGCACGCTGCCGACCTCCGGCTCCCGGGATCGGGAAGAACGCCCCGGCACCGGCGCGCTGCGCCGGGACATCGCCTGACGCGGCCCGGTCCGGATCTACCGGGCGCAGGAGACCTCCTGATCGACGCTCCGGCGGAACGTCAGATGACGTTCCGTTCGAGAAGGGGGCGGTTTGCCAGGACGCGCTCGTAACCGAGCTCGGAGAGGTCGAGGGTGCGATAGCCGCCGTGGACGATCAGCTCCGCGAGCCCGCGCCCGACCGCCGGGGCCTGCTGCAGGCCGTGCCCGGAAAAGCCGTTGCAGAGATAGAAATTCTCCATATCGCCCGCCCGGCCGATGATGGCGTTGTGGTCGAGCAGGGACATGTCGTAGGGCCCCGCCCAGGCGCGGCCGGGCTTGATTGCCTCGAAGGCCGGGACCCGGTGGGCGAGCGCGGGCCAGATGAACTCCTCGAAGAAGGAGAAGTCGATCTCCTGCGAAGCGGGGTCCTCGTCGAACCAGTCGGGATCGCGGTCGGCCTCCGGCGAGGCGCCGCAGATGAACCCCTCCCCCTCGGGACGGACATAGGCGCCCGAGGTGTCGATCAGCAGCGGGCAGTTCTCGATCCTGTCGCGGCAGGTGAACGTAAACACGTAGCGGCGCTTCGCCTGGACGGGAATCGCGACGCCCGCCTTCTCGGCAAGCGCCCGCCCGCCCGATCCGGCGCAGTTGACCAGGGCGCCGCAGGCGATGCGCGTGCCGTCGGCCAGCCGCACGGCGACGATGCGGCGGCCCTCCCGCTCCACCTCCGCCACCTCGCCCTTGACGAACTCCGCTCCGAGGGAGCGGGCCTTCTTGCGGAAAGCCTGCAGGAGGCCCCATCCGTCGAACCAGCCCTCGCCCGTGCGGCCCCAGCTGCCGAGGGCGAGATCCTCCACGTTGAGCCAGGGGAACCGGGCCTTCAGCCCGTCCGGTTCCATCAGCAGGATGTCGGCGCCCTCGGCGGTCTGCAGGGCGTGGTTCTCCTCGAGGACCGGCGCGCCCGCTTCCGTGGCGCAATAGAGATAGCCGCCCTCCTTAAGGTCGATCTCGGGCCGCTCCCCGTCCACGGCCAGCCGCTCGCCGAGGCTGCGGAGGAACTCGATCCCGTAAAGGGAGATGCGGATGTTCACCGCGCTGGAATACTGCTGGCGGATGGAGGCTGCGGAGAGGGCCGACGCGGAGAGCCTGTAGGTCGGGTCCTTCTCGACGACGACGACACGCCCCCTGAAGCCGGGATCGGAAAGCAGATGGAAGGCGGTCGAGGAGCCCATGACGGCGCCCCCGACGATCACGACATCGGCAGTGTTTTCGGCAGGTGAGGTCATCGTTCGAATTTCGTTGAGAGGATGATGGAGGACTGCGTGCGCTCGACACCCTCGATCGCGCCGATCCGGTCGATGGCCGTGTCGAGGGAGGGAACGTCCTCAGCCTCTACCACCGCCAGGAGATCGAATACACCGGCCACGGAATGCAGGGCGCGCAATTCCTTCATGCGTTGCAGGGCCGCGACGACGCTGGCGGAGGCCTTCGGGGCGACCACGATGGTGACGTGGGCCCGCACCATGCGCCGGCTCACCTCCTCGGCCAGGCGAACCGTGTAGCCGACGATGATGCCGCGCCGCTCCAGGCTCTCCACCCGCGCCTGGACCGTGGTGCGGGACAGGTTGAGGCGCCGGGCCGCCTCCGCATGCCCGATCCGCGCGTTCTCGCGCAGGAGGGCGATCAGGGCGCTGTCGATGGCATCCATTGACATAATGACCAATAGCTACGTCGTTTCGCCGTAAACTATTCGGCTTCTCGTCGTCCTGTCTATGGCGTTCTGCAGGCCCATGCCTTTTTCTGCCTGAAACAACTTCGGAGGTCAGGCCATGCATTCCATCCTCGTCATCGGCGCCGGCAAGATCGGCTCCACCATTGCCGACATGCTTCACGAGACGGGCGACTACGCCGTCACCGTTGCGGATGTCTCCGCGGCCGCGCTTGCCACCGTGGCCAGGGACGGCATCAGGACGATCCAGCTCGACTTCAGCGACGCGGTCGCCCTGCAGTCGGCGCTCAAGGGCCACTATGCGGTGCTCAGCGCCGCGCCCTACCACCTGACCGGCCATGTGGCCCAGGCCGCGCGGCTCGCGGGCGTCAACTATTTCGACCTGACCGAGGACGTCGCCACCACCCGCATGGTCAAGGAGCTGGCCGAGGGCGCGGAGACCGCCTTCATTCCCCAGTGCGGCCTCGCCCCGGGCTTCATCTCCATCGTCGCCCACGACATCGCGAGCCGCTTCGACAAGCTCGACACGGTGCGGCTGCGCGTGGGCGCCCTGCCGCAATATCCCTCGAACGCCCTCTCCTACAACCTGACCTGGAGCACGGACGGCGTCATCAACGAGTACATCGAGCGCTGCGAGGCCATCGTCGACGGCCAGCTCCGGGAGGTCCCGGCCATGGAGGAGCTCGAGGAGTTCTCCCTCGACGGCACCCGCTACGAGGCGTTCAACACCTCGGGCGGCCTCGGCACCCTGTGCGAGACCCTCGGCGGCAAGGTCCGCACCCTCAACTACAAGACCATCCGTTATCCTGGCCACTGCGCCCTGATGCGGGTGCTCCTGAACGACCTGCAGCTGCGCAACCGCCGCGAGGTCCTCAAGGACATCCTGGAGCAGGCCGTCCCCTCGACCATGCAGGACATGGTCATCGTCTTCGTGACCGTGACCGGCGAGCGCAACGGCCGTCACGTGCAGGAGACCTACGCCCGCAGCATCTACGGCCAGACCGTCGCCGGCAAGCCGCGCACGGCCATCCAGGTCACCACCGCCGCCGGCATCTGCGCCATGCTGGACCTCCTGGTCGCCGGCAAGATCGAGAAGCGCGGCTTCCGCAAGCAGGAAGAGGTCGACCTCGACACCTTCCTCGCGAACCGCTTCGGGCGGGTCTATGCGGGCGAGCGCCTCGGGACGGTCGAGGACCATGCCGGCGGCAAGGCGTCCCTCGCCGCGGTCGCTTGATGACCGGGAAACATCACCGTCCCGCCCCTCCCAGGGCGGGATGACCCCGAACCTATTTCCGAAACGGCATGAACCTATTCGGGAAAAGCGGTTCCCACCCTGCCCGATCATGCTTTAAGACGGTGGCACGAAGGCCGCCGTCGAACCTGTTCAAGAACGAGCGACGGCGGCGGGCTCCATTCGGGCCCGACACCCGTCCCATGGGAGATCGAAGATGTCCGCGCGCGATCAAGCCGCCCTCAAGTCTGTTCCCGCCGCTCCGGCCCCCGTTGCCGAGGAGGCCCGTGCCATCCTGAAGCGCCTCGGCGTCCCGGACAGCGTCTTCGCTCCCTCGGGCCGCCCCGCCCTTTCGCCGATCTCGGGCGAGACCGTCGCCCATGTGCGCGAGACGACGCCGGAGGAGGCGAAGGCCGCGATCGCCCGGGCCGACGCCGCCTTCAAGGTCTGGCGCCGGATCCCGGCTCCGAAGCGCGGCGAGTTCGTGCGCCTGATCGGCGAGGAGCTGCGCGCCGCCAAGGACGACCTCGGCCGCCTGGTGACACTGGAAGCGGGCAAGGTCACCTCCGAGGGCCTGGGCGAAGTGCAGGAAATGATCGACATCTGCGACTTCGCGGTCGGCCTCTCGCGCCAGCTCTACGGCCTCACCATCGCCACCGAGCGCGCCGACCACCGCATGATGGAGACCTGGCACCCGCTGGGCGTCTGCGGCGTGATCTCCGCCTTCAACTTCCCCGTGGCGGTCTGGTCCTGGAACGCGGCGCTCGCCTTCGTCTGCGGCGACTCCGTCGTGTGGAAGCCCTCCGAGAAGACGCTCCTCACCGCGCTCGCCACCAAGGCCATCGTCGAGCGCGCCGCCAAGCGTTTCGGCGGCGTTCCGGAGGGCCTCCTGGAAGTGCTGCTCGGCGGCCGCGAGATCGGCGAGATCCTCGTCGACGACCATCGGGTCCCGGTCGTCTCGGCCACCGGCTCGACCGCCATGGGCCGCCAGGTCGGCCCGAAGCTCGCGGCGCGCTTCGCGCGGGCGATCCTGGAGCTCGGCGGCAACAACGCCGCCATCGTCGCTCCCTCCGCCGACCTCGACCTCGCCCTGCGCGGCATCGCCTTCGCGGCCATGGGCACGGCGGGCCAGCGCTGCACCACCCTGCGCCGCCTCTTCGTGCACGAGAGCGTCTATGACCGGCTCGTGCCGCGCCTGAAGAAGGTCTATTCGAGCGTGACGATCGGCGATCCCCGCCGCGAGGGCGTTCTCGTCGGCCCGCTGATCGACAAGGCGGCGTTCGACGGAATGGAGCGCGCCCTGGACGAGGCCCGCGCCGCGGGCGGCGTCGTGCACGGCGGCGGCCGCTACACGGACGGGGAATGCGCCAACGGCTTCTATGCGCGGCCTGCCCTGGTCGAGATGCCGGAGCAGAAGGGCCCCGTGCTGCGGGAAACCTTCGCGCCGATCCTGTACGTGATGCGCTATACGGACTTCGAGGACGTCATCGCACAGCACAACGCGGTGGGCGCGGGCCTCTCCTCCTCCATCTTCACCCTCGACATGCGCGAGGCCGAAACCTTCATCTCGGCGGTCGGCTCCGATTGCGGCATCGCCAACGTGAACATCGGCCCCTCCGGCGCCGAGATCGGCGGCGCGTTCGGCGGCGAGAAGGAAACGGGCGGAGGCCGCGAGGCGGGATCCGACGCCTGGAAGGCCTACATGCGCCGCGCCACCAACACGATCAACTACGGCAGGACCCTTCCGCTCGCCCAGGGCGTGAAGTTCGACGTGGACGCCTGAGGCGGCCCCTTCCGGCCGGGGCGGATCAGCCCGCCCCGGCTGTCCTCGATTCTTCTCCTCTTCCTCTCTCCCATCGCGAGCCTTCCATGACAGCGCCCTCCCGCACCGGCGGCCAGATCCTTGTCGATCAGCTCCTCGTCCACGGGGTCGATCACATCTTCTGTGTGCCGGGGGAGAGCTATCTCGCCGCGCTCGACGCCCTGCACGATGCGGACATCGCCGTGACGGTCTGCCGGCAGGAAGGCGGCGCCGCGATGATGGCGGAGGCCTACGGCAAGCTCACCGGGCGCCCCGGCATCTGCTTCGTCACCCGCGGCCCCGGCGCCACCAACGCCTCGCCCGGCCTGCACATCGCCAGGCAGGACTCGACGCCGATGATCCTGTTCGTCGGCCAGATCGAGCGGGGCATGCGCGAGCGCGAGGCCTTTCAGGAGCTCGACTACCGCGCCGCCTTCGGCGCCATGGTGAAATGGGCGACCGAGATCGACGACCCGGCGCGGTTTCCGGAGATCGTGTCCCGCGCCTTTCACGTCGCGACCTCCGGCCGGCCCGGCCCGGTGGTGATCGCCCTGCCGGAGGACGTGCTCACGGAGACCGCCGCCGTCGCGGACGCGCCGCGCTACACGGTGATCGAAAGCCACCCGGCCCCGGACCAGATGGCGCAGCTCGCCGCGCTCCTCGAGGAGGCCGAGCGGCCCATGGCCCTCGTCGGCGGCAGCCGCTGGTCGAAGGAAGCGGTGGACGGCTTCGCCCGCTTCGCCGCCGACTTCCGCCTGCCGGTGGCCTGCACCTTCCGGCGCCAGATGCTCTTTCCCGCCGATCACCCCTCCTACGCGGGCGACCTCGGCCTCGGGGTCAATCCGAAGCTCCTGGAGCGCATCAGGGACGCGGACCTGATCCTGCTGGTGGGCGGGCGGCTCTCCGAGATTCCGAGCCAGTCCTACACTCTGCTCGACATTCCCGCGCCGCGGCAGAAGCTCGTCCACATCCATCCCGATCCGAGCGAGCTCGGACGCGTCTACAGCCCGCACCTGGCGATCAACGCCTCGCCCAAGGCCTTCGTCTCGGCCCTGACCGGCCTGAAGGCGCCCGCCTCCATCCGCTGGAGCGAAGGGACCGAAGCGGCCCATGCGGCCTATCTCTCCTGGAGCGACCCGTCGAAGATCCGCCATCCCGGCAGCCTGCAGATGGGCGAGGTGATGGCCCACCTGCGCGAAGCGCTTCCCGCGGACACCATCTTCTGCAACGGAGCCGGCAACTTCGCCACCTGGGTCCACCGCTTCTGGCCGTTCCGCCACTACGGCACGCAGCTCGCGCCCACCTCCGGCTCCATGGGCTATGGGGTGCCGGCGGCGGTCGGGGCCAAGCGGGTGCAGCCCGGCAGCCCCGTCGTGGTCTTCGCCGGCGACGGCGACTTCCTCATGAACGGCCAGGAATTCGCGACCGCCGTTCAGTACGACCTGCCGATCCTCGTGATACTCGTCGACAACGGCATGTACGGCACGATCCGCATGCACCAGGAGCGCGAATATCCCGGCCGCGTCTCGGCGACGATGCTGAAGAACCCGGATTTCGCCGCCTATGCCAAAGCCTTCGGCGGCTACGGCGAGCGGGTCGAGACGACCGAGGAATTCGGCCCCGCCCTCCAGCGGGCGCTGACCTCGAGCAAGCCCGCCATCCTGCACTGCATCCTCGATCCGGAGGCGATCACGCCCGCCATGTCGCTCTCGCAGATTCGCGAGAAGGCCCTGGCGAGCCGGGCCTGACGCCGTCCGCGCCATGGCCGGTCGTTCCCCTTTGAGACTCCGCCGCGCATGCGCGGCGGATCTTTCTGCCATCAATGCCCTCATGCAGGAATCCGGCGCCTATGGCGGGGCGTACCGGCGCATCCTCGACGGGTACGAGGTGACGGAGGAGCAGGTTCTGCGCGATCACATGGTCGTCGCGGAGCGGGAGGGGCGGATCCTCGGCTTCTACAGCCTCGTGACGTCCGGCACGCCCGAACTCGACCTGATGTTCGTCGCCGATGCGGCCCAGGGCATGCGGCTCGGCGCGACGCTCTTCGACCACATGCGGCGCAGTGCGGCGGAGCACGGCCTGTCGTCGGTGACCATCGTCTCCCACCCGCCCTCCGCAGGCTTCTACGAGCGCATGGGGGCGGTCAGGACGGGGACGAAGCCCCCTTCGGGCAAAGTGACCTGGGAGCGCCCTGTCCTGACGCTCGCCGTCGCCTGATCCGTGCGCCGCGATCCGCCAGGCGTTGACGGACGAAGAGCGCCGCGCCTATATGAGCGCGGCATTCCGCCTGGAGTTTTTATGCGCAGAGAGACCGAGTCCCGGTAAGGCCCGCCACGGACAGGCGGGCGACGGCTTTCAACGAGCCGAACGCGCAAGTGCGCGCACTCTCTGACCCCATGAAAATCTTCAGGACTTCCCGTGAACGTTTCACGCAATGGACAGCGCGTGCTCCACGCGCTCGCTCAGGGCGGTGTCATCCGCCTTCACAAGGATGAGAACGGCCGCTTCTCGGACGTCGAATGCATCACCCGCGAAGGATGGCTCCTCACCCTCTGCACGATGGAGCTCTTCAGGAGCCTGCGCAGCAAGGGCCTCGTCGCCTCGACGAACGGCGGCCCCTACCGCATCACCCGGCTCGGGCTTAGCGTGGTGAGAAGCAGGCCCGACAACCGCTGACGGCATGCGGCAGGGAGGCTTTACAAGGCCTCCCCGTCCGCCTTGAGCTGGATATCGCCTGCGGGGACGACGGCGATGGCGGCCGATCCGGCGTCGAAGCCGTCGAGCAGAGCATTGTGATGATCGACGATCTGCTCGACGGTGAGGCGGTCCGTATCGACCGTCGTGTGGCCGTCCGCAACGAGCGTGACGTCGTAGCCGAGGCTCACGGCGCGCCGGCAGGTGGTGTCGATGCAGTATTGCGTCATGAGGCCGCCGACCACGAGATGACGCACGCCGTGGCTCGCCAGAACGTCCTGCAACCTCGTCTCATAGAACGAATCGCAGGCCGTCTTGTTGACGACGACATCCTCGTCCCTCCGACCGAGATCGCCGCAGATCTCCCATCCTGGGGTGCCGGTCTCCAGCCGGTGCCCGGGCCCCCCGTCATGCTGGACGAAGACGATGGGAAGGTTCCCGCGTCGCGCCTCTCCCACCAGCCTGGCGATGCGGCCGCGGACCTCGTCGAAGCGCCGCCGGACGGCGGAGCGCTCCGACCCCTTTTCCGGCAGAATGCCGTTCTGCACATCGATGATGACGAGGGCCCTCGCCATGGCTCAGGCCGCCTTCGCCTCGTCCAGGCGCCTCGCCACGAGCGTGCGCAGGGAGCGCAGGTCCTTCACGAAGGAGCGGATGCCCTCGGCCAGCTTCTCGGTCGCCATCGCATCCTCGTTGAGGGCGAAGCGGAAGCTCTTCTCGTCGAGGCGCTGCGGGGCCGGGATGCGGGCCACGCCGTCCGGCGAGAGCCTGCGCGGCAGCTCTCCCTCGGCCTTCGCCAGCTCGTCGAGGAGGGCAGGCGAAATGGTGAGCCGGTCGCAGCCGGCCAGGGCCTCGATCTCGCCGATGTTGCGGAAGGATGCGCCCATGACGACGGTGGGGATGCCTTGCGCCTTGTAGGACTCGTAGATGCGGCGCACGGAGAGCACGCCGGGATCGGTCTCGCCGGTATAGGGGCCGCCGCCGTTCTTCACGTGCCAGTCGAGGATGCGGCCGACGAAGGGCGAGATGAGGAAGACGCCCGCCTCCGCGCAGGCCTGCGCCTGGACCTGGCTGAACAGGAGGGTCAGGTTGCAGTCGATGCCCTCCTTCTGGAGGATTTCCGCGGCCCGGATTCCCTCCCAGGTGGAGGCGATCTTGATCAGGATGCGCTCGCGGCCGATGCCGCGCTCCTTGTAGGCCCCGACGATCGCGCGGGCCTTCTCGACCGTCGCCGCCGTGTCGAAGGAAAGGTCCGCGTCGACCTCGGTGGAGACGCGGCCCGGCACGAGGCGGGCGAGTTCCGCGCCGAAGGCGACGGCGAGACGGTCGCAGATCGCCGCGACCGCGCCTTCGCGGGAGCCGCCCTGGGACCGTCCCCAGGCCAGGGCCTCCTCGACGATGGCGGCATAGGCCGGGTTCTCGACCGCCTTGAGGAGAAGGGTCGGGTTGGTGGTGCAGTCCTGCGGCTTGAGGCGGCGCACGGCGTCGAGATCGCCCGTATCGGCGACGACGACGGTCATGCTGCGCAGCTGTTCGAGCTTGGAGGGCATCGGGTTCTCCATGGGTTCGTTGGCCCAGCCTTAGACCGTCTCGCGGGCGGCGTGAAGCCCGGGAGCGCCTTCGAAAAGGCCGCGGTTCGCCTTGACCCGCGCCAGGATGAAGGCGTGGACCTCCTCGACCCGCCGGAGGCTGCGCACCTCGGCATGGGTCACGAGCCAGTAGGTGCGGGAATAGGCGATGTCGGGCAGGATCCGGCGAAGCTCGGGGAACCGCCCGACGGCGTAGTCGTGCAGGATCCCGACCCCCGCCCCGGCCCGCACCGCCTCCATCTGCGCCACGACGCTCGCGCATTCGAACCGGCGGGCCGTGACCTTCTCCAGCCCCGAGAAATAGTCGAGCAGCGGGCTGTAGAGGAGATCCGGCACATAGGTGACGAGGGTCTTGCCGGCGAGATCGGCCAGCTCCGCCACCGGGCCGTTCCGGGCGAGGTAGTCTTCCGAGGCATAGAGGCTCAGCCGGTAGTCGGTGAGCTTGCGGGACACCAGGCGGCCCTCCGTCGGGCGTTCGAGGGTGATGGCGATGTCGGCCTCGCGCTTCGAGAGGGAGAAGGTGCGCGGCAGGGCCACGAGCTGAAGGGTGAGGTCGGGATGCCGCTCCGCGAAACGGCCGAGCTCGGGGGCGAGGAAGTAAGTGCCCAGGCCGTCCGGCGCCCCGATCCGCACCGTGCCCGACAGGGCGAAGTCGGAGCCGCCGATCTCGCTCGCCACGGCAAGCGCCTGGCTCTCCATGCTCTCGGCCTTGGCGAGCAGCCGCTCCCCCTGCTCGGTAAGGGCATAGCCCTGGGGGCTGCGCTCGAACAGCTTGGCCTTGAGCGCTCCTTCCAGCGCGGCGATGCGGCGGGAAACGGTGGTATGATCCGCCTCGAGCTGGCGGGAGGCCGCCGTGAGGCGGCCCGCCCGCGCGACGGCGAGGAAGAAGCGCAGGTCGTCCCAGTTGAAGGCGCTCATCGGAAGGGCCGCATGTTGGTGTTTGTGCACAACGCACCTTCATTATCGCCCATAGTCGTGCGAATTTGACAATGGTAGAGAGTCCCGGCGCTCAGAACATCCAAGTCAGAACATCCAAGGAGGACAGACGCCATGCGCGAGATCGGACATTTCATCGGCGGCAAGCACGTTCCCGGCAGGTCCGGCCGCACGGCGGACGTTTTCCAGCCGATGACCGGGGACGTGATCGCCAAGGTCGCCCTCGCCTCCAAGGAGGAGCTTCGCCAGGCCGTGGAGAACGCCAAGGCCGCGCAGCCGGCCTGGGCCGCGACCAACCCGCAGCGCCGCGCCCGCGTGCTCATGCGCTTCCTCGAGCTGATCGCCAAGGAGACCGACGCCCTCGCCGAGCTGCTCGCCCGCGAGCACGGCAAGACCATTTCCGACGCCAAGGGCGACATCCAGCGCGGCGTCGAAGTCGCGGAGTTCTGCACCGGCATCCCGCACCTGATGAAGGGCGAGTACACCGAAGGGGCGGGTCCCGGGATCGACATGTATTCCATCCGCCAGCCGCTCGGCGTGGTGGCCGGCATCACCCCGTTCAACTTCCCGGCCATGATCCCGCTCTGGAAGCTGGCGCCGGCCATCGCCTGCGGCAACGCCTTCATCCTCAAGCCCTCCGAGCGCGATCCCGGCGTGCCCATGCGCCTCGCCGAGCTGATGATCGAAGCGGGCCTCCCGGCGGGCATCCTCAACGTGGTCAACGGCGACAAGGAATCCGTCGACGGCATCCTGGACGATCCCGACATCAAGGCGGTGGGCTTCGTGGGCTCCTCCGCCATTGCGGAATACGTCTATGCCCGTGCGGCGGCGAACGGAAAGCGCGCCCAGTGCTTCGGCGGCGCGAAGAACCACATGATCATCATGCCCGACGCCGACCTGGACCAGGCGGTGGACGCGCTGATCGGCGCGGGCTACGGCTCGGCCGGCGAGCGCTGCATGGCGGTGTCGGTGGCGGTGCCCGTGGGCAAGAGCACCGCCGACGCGCTGATGGACAAGCTGATCCCGCGGGTCGAGAGCCTGAAGGTCGGCCCCTCCACCGATCCCTCCGCCGACTTCGGCCCCCTCGTCACCAAGGCCCATCTGGACAAGGTGCGGTCTTACGTGGACCTCGGCGTGCAGGAAGGCGCCAAGCTCGTGGTGGACGGCCGCAACTTCACCATGCAGGGCTACGAGAACGGCTTCTACATGGGCGGCTGCCTGTTCGACGAGGTGCGCCCCGACATGCGCATCTACAAGGAGGAGATCTTCGGCCCGGTCCTCTCCGTGGTGCGCGCCAGGAACTACGACGAGGCACTGCGCCTGCCGACCGAGCACGAATACGGCAACGGCGTCGCGATCTACACCCGCGACGGCGACGCGGCCCGCGACTTCGCCGCCAAGGTCAACGTGGGCATGGTCGGCATCAACGTGCCGATCCCGGTGCCGCTGGCCTACTACACCTTCGGCGGCTGGAAGCGCTCCGGTTTCGGCGACCTCAACCAGCACGGCCCGGATGCGATCCGCTTCTACACCAAGACCAAGACGGTCACGTCCCGCTGGCCGTCCGGCATCAAGGAAGGCGCGGAATTCTCCATTCCGACGATGAAGTGAAAATGCTCATGATGGCCGGGACTTTGTCCCGGCCATTTCGTCTCTAGATCCAAAGTCGGGGTGCACGGAGCGCCCCTCTCGTGCCGATTTAGGACCATGACCCAGTTCTCCCTCACCGACGACCAGATCGCCATTCGCGACATGGCCCTCGCCTTCGCGGCGGAGAGGCTTGCGCCCCATGCCCTCGAATGGGACGAGAAGAAGCATTTTCCCGTCGACGCGATGCGCGAGGCGGCGGCGCTCGGCATGGCGGCGATCTATATCCGCGACGACGTGGGCGGGTCGGGCATGACGCGCCTCGACGCGGCTCTCATCTTCGAGGCCCTCGCCACGGGCTGCCCCGCCGTGGCGGCCTTTCTTTCGATCCACAACATGGCGACGTGGATGATCGACCGCTACGGCACGGACGAGCAGCGCCGGCGCTACGTTCCGCGCCTCGCCACCATGGAGCTGATCGCGAGCTACTGCCTCACGGAGCCGGGCTCCGGCTCCGACGCGGCGGCGCTGAAGACGAAGGCCGTGCGCGACGGCGACCACTACGTCGTCAACGGCGTCAAGCAGTTCATCTCCGGCGCCGGCACCTCCGACATCTACGTGACCATGGTGCGCACGGGGGAAGAGGGCGCCTCCGGCATCTCGACCCTCGTCATCGAGAAGGACATGCCGGGCGTCTCCTTCGGGGCCCAGGAGAAGAAGATGGGCTGGAACGCCCAGCCCACCGCCGCAGTGATCTTCGAGGACGTGCGGGTGCCGGTGGCCAACCGCCTCTCGGACGAGGGCATGGGCTTCAAGATCGCCATGGCCGGTCTCGACGGCGGACGCCTCAACATCGGCGCCTGCTCGCTGGGCGGCGCGCAGGCCGCCCTCGACAAGGCCCTCGCCTATGCCCAGGACCGCAAGGCCTTCGGCAAGCGCATCGCCGACATGCAGGCGCTCCAGTTCAGGTTCGCCGACATGGCGACCGAGCTGGAGGCGGCGCGCACCTTCCTGTGGCGGGCGGCCGCCGCCCTCGACGCGAAGGCGCTCGACGCCACCAAGCTCTGCGCCATGGCCAAGCGCATCGCCACCGATACCGGCTTCGAGGTCGCGAACCAGGCTCTCCAGATCCACGGCGGCTACGGCTACCTCGCGGATTACGGGATCGAGAAGATCGTGCGCGACCTGCGCGTCCACCAGATCCTCGAGGGCACCAACGAGATCATGCGGCTCATCGTGGCGCGCGATCTGGTGGGGCGCGGGAACCGCTGATCGGTTTCATACCGTAGTTTGAACGATGCCCCCGGGCGATCCTGAGGCGATCCTGCCCGGCGGGCGCACCCGATGAGAACAGGTCTCACCAACGCAGAGGGAGGAACCCCATGACCGACATCGCCTTCATCGGCCTGGGCAACATGGGCGGGCCGATGGCCGCCAATCTCGTCAAGGCCGGTCACGCCGTCACCGGCTTCGACCTCTCGCCCGCCTCCTGCGACCAGGCGCGGGCGGACGGCGTGAGCGTCGCCAGCTCCGCCGCCGATGCGGCGCGCGGCGCGGAGGTCGTGATCACCATGCTGCCGGCGGGCAGGCACGTGCTCTCGGTCTGGACCGACATCCTTCCCTCCGTGAAGGACGGCTCCCTGCTGATCGACTGCTCCACCGTCGACGTGGAAAGCGCGCGCAGGGCGCATGCCATGGCCCGCGAGCAGGAGCGCAGCATCCTGAGCCTCGACGCGCCGGTCTCGGGCGGCGTCGGCGGAGCCAAGGGGGCGACCCTGACCTTCATGGCGGGCGGCCCAGCGGAGGCCTTCGCACGGGCCGAGCCGATTCTCTCCCGCATGGGCAAGAAGGTCGTCCATTGCGGCGAGGCGGGAGCGGGCCAGGCCGCCAAGATCTGCAACAACATGATCCTCGGCATCTCGATGATCGGGGTCGCGGAGGCCTTCGTGCTCGCCGAGAAGCTGGGACTCTCGCATCAGGCCCTGTTCGACGTGGCCTCCACCTCCTCCGGCCAGTGCTGGTCGCTCACCACCTACTGCCCGGTGCCCGGCCCGGTGCCGACCTCGCCCGCCAACAACGGTTACAGGCCAGGCTTCGCGGCGGCGCTGATGTTGAAGGACCTCAGGCTCGCTCAGGAAGCCGCGCTCGCCTCCGGCGCGACCACGCCCCTCGGCGCCGAGGCGGCGCAGCTCTATGCCCTGTTCAACAACGCGGGGCATGAGGGCGACGACTTCTCGGGCATCATCAACTTCATCCGGGGGCAGGCGCGCTGACCGGAGGAGACGCCCCGGTCGCCCCTTGCGAAAGGTCACGCCCGTTCAGGAGAAACCCCGGCCAGGTGTTGCACGGCACCTACAGCTTTCGGCCCGGGGCTCCGCTAGGCTCGCCTTCCAAAGTCACTCAACTTTCGATTGCCGAGCCTGACATGGCCCGTCCGCCCAGCCTTACGGCCGACCCATCCGCCGACGCCGCCGCGATGCTGCGCCGGGTCGGGTTCGCGCTCCTTCTCTTCGCGATCCCCGTCGCCGCGGTCCTCACCCGCCGCGCGGTGGTGGTCCTCGCTCCCCTGGCGGTCGTCCTCCTCGTGCTCGCCGCCCTCATCGACGGCGGCACCCGCGCTCCCGGGGAGAGGCTCCGCTCCATCCTTGCATCGCCGGCAGGCCTCGCAGGCCTCGTCCTGCTGGCCTGGACGACCCTGTCGCTGATCTGGACGCCCTTCACGGCGGAGGCCTCCGAGCGCCTCTTCAACATCGCCGGCATGGCGCTTCTGGGCCTTGCCGGCTATCTGGCCCTGCCGGACCGCATGCGTTCGGCGAACCTCTACCTCCTGCCCGTGGGCGTGGGCCTCACGGCGTTACTCGGCATGCTCATCGCCGTTCGGGGCGATTTCGGCTTCGATCCGGACGGGCAGAGCCTCGAGCGCGGCATGATCGTCCTGGCCCTGCTGGTCTGGCCCGCGGTCGCCTGGCTCCACTCCCGCGGACGGAGCCTGGAAGCCCTGCTTCTGGCCGTCGTCGTCGCCCTTGCCGCTCTCGTCGCGGAGGAGCCCTTGCCTATCCAGTGCCTCGCCGTGGGGGCGGTCGCCTTCGCCGTCACCGCCGTCAGCACACGGGTGGGGACGCGCGTCACGGCCCTCGCCATGGCCGGCCTGCTGCTTCTCGCGCCGCTCCTGCCGTTCCTGCTGAAGCCCCTTGCCGCCGCCTTCACGGGCGCAGCCTCGCCCGCGGCGGCGAGCCTCGCGGTGTGGCGGAACGTGGTGCGCGGCGATCCTCTCCGGCTGATTACCGGCCACGGCCTCGAGACGGCGCTGCGCGGACGCTTTTTCGGCCTGCTGCCGGTGGATGCGCCCTACACGGTGCTGTTCGAGATCTGGTACGAACTCGGCCTCGTCGGCGCGGCGGCAGGCGCGATCATGCTATATGCCTGTGCCATGAAGTCCGGCGAGCAGCGCCCGATCCTGGAGCCCGGCATCATGGCGACCTTCGCGACGGCCTATGCGTTCGGCTGTTTCGGGATCGGCACGGCCCAGGTCTGGTGGTTCACAGCTCTCGTCGTGGTGGTGCTGATCTTCGTCGCCATCGAGCGCGGCCAGTTCCGCACGAAGCGGCCCAAGGCGGTCCTTCACCGCACCCGCTGAACGAGCGCGACGTTTCGACCGACATCGGCGATTGACGAGATCGGCCCTCCTCTGCTTCGCTGGCAACCGATCATCCTCACCGAGAGTCTTCCATGCCGATCATCAACCGAATCGCCGATCTCGCCGACGAAGTCGCCACGTGGCGCAGGGATTTTCACGAGAACCCGGAACTTCTCTTCGACGTGCACCGCACGGCGGGAATCGTCGCCGATAAGCTGAGGGCCTTCGGCTGCGACGAGGTGGTGACGGGGATCGGCCGGACGGGCGTGGTCGGCGTCATCAGGGGCCGCACCAACGCCTCTGGCAAGGTGATCGGCCTGCGCGCCGACATGGACGCGCTGCCGATCGAGGAGGCGACCGACCTTCCCTACAAGTCGAAGGTGCCGGGCAAGATGCATGCCTGCGGGCACGACGGCCACACCGCCATGCTGCTCGGCGCGGCGAAGTATCTCGCCGAGACCCGCAATTTCGACGGCACCGCCGTCATGATCTTCCAGCCCGCGGAGGAAGGCGGCGGCGGCGGGGACGCCATGGTGAAGGACGGCCTCATGGAGCGCTTCGGCGTGCAGGAGGTCTACGGCATGCACAACATGCCGGGCCTGCCCGTCGGCCACTTCGCGATCCGCCCCGGCCCGATCATGGCCGCGGCCGACCGGTTCAGCGTCACCATCGAGGGCAAGGGCGCCCACGCGGCGCGGCCCCACGACGGCATCGACACGATCCTCGTGGCGAGCCACGTGGTGACGGCGCTGCAGTCCATCGCCGCGCGCAACGTCGACCCGCTGGAATCGGTGGTGGTCTCGGTCTGCGCCATCAAGGCGGGCGAGACCTTCAACGTCATTCCGCAGACGGCGGAACTTCTCGGCACGGTCCGTACCCTCTCCCCGGCAGTGCAGGATCTTGCGGAGAGCCGTATCCGCGCCATCGTCGACAGCGTCTGCGCCGCCTTCGGCGCCAAGGCGACGGTGACCTACTGGCGCGGCTATCCCGTCACCGTCAACGACCCGGAGAAGACCTCCTTCGTCGTGAACGTGGCCAAGGAGATCGCGGGCGAGAGCGCGGTCGACGCGGCGGTTCCGCCGATGATGGGCTCGGAGGATTTCTCCTTCATGCTGAACCAGCGCCCGGGCGCCTACATCTTCGTCGGCAACGGCGACACCGCGGGGCTGCACCATCCGGCCTACAATTTCGACGACGAGGCGGCCCCCTACGGCGTGTCCCTCTGGGCCAAGATCGTCGAAGCCGGCATGCCCGCCCGCTGAACCGCGGAACCGGAAAAACGAAACGCCGCCGGCATCGCCGGCGGCGTTCTGCTGTCCGGGCCTCGGGTCAGTGAACGACCATGGCCGTGAACGGGTAGACGTAGGCCTGCAGCATCACCAGCACGCCCACGAGGGATGCGAGGGCGATGGAGTGCCAGAAGACGAAGCGCAGGATCGCGCCCTCGTGCCCGAACCAGTTGGTCGCGGTGGAGGCGACGACGATGGACTGCGCGTCGATCATCTTGCCCATGACGCCGCCGGTGGAATTCGACGCGCACATGAGGATCTCGGACAGGCCGAGCTGACCGGCCGTGATCTTCTGCAGATTGCCGAAGAGCACGTTCGATGCGGTGTCGGATCCGGTGAGCGCGACGCCCAGCCAGCCGAGCAGAGCGGCGAAGAACGGATAGAGCCAGCCCGTCTGCGCGAAGGCGAGCCCGAGCGTCGCATCGACGCCGGAATAGCGGGTGAGCGTGCCGAGAGCGAGCATCGCGGCGATGGTGATGAGCGAGTAGCGCACGACCCACAGGGTCTCGCCATAGGCGCGGATGAGGCGCAGGGGCGAGTACTTCATCACGACGCCGGAGATCAGCGCCGCCACCAGGATGCCGGTGCCGGTCATGGTGAGGATGTTGAAGCCGTAGATGGCGGCCTCCGGCGTGGGCTTGGGCACCACGGGCGGCACCTTCTGCACCATGTTGTGCAGGCCCTCGAACGTCCATTTCGGGAAATAGAGCGGATTGACGAGGTCCTTGAAGGTCTGCGTCCCCCAGACGAACACCACGATGCAGAGGATGATCCACGGGAGCCAGGCCCTGAACACCTCGCCCGAGCTGTAGCGCGGCGCTCCGGAGAGCTCCGCCGTCGCCGCCGCGCCCAGGGAGGCGGGGCGGCTCGCGAGCGTCGCCTCCGTCTCGCCGCTGCGCAGGGCCGGGTTCGTCCAGATCTCGGCGGGCTGCCAGATCTTCAGGAAGCCGAACAGGCAGGCCATCGAGACCAGCGAGGCGACCACGTCGACCAGCCAGGGGCCGTGATAGTTCGACACCAGGAACTGCGGCACGGCGAAGGTGGCGCCGCAGACGAGGATCGCGGGCCAGACCTGGAGCATCCCCCTGAAGCCGGCGAAGGTCCAGATCAGCCAGAACGGCACGATCAGCGAGAAGAACGGCAGCTGCCGCCCCGCCATGGCGCCGAGCGCGACCGGGTCGAGCCCCGTCACGGCGCCGAGGGTGACGATGGGCGTGCCCAGGGCCCCGTAGGCGACGGGCGCGGTGTTGGCGATCAGCGAGAGACCCGAGGCGGCGAGCGGCGAGAAGCCGAGGCCGATCAGGATCGCGCCCGTCACCGCCACCGGCGTGCCGAAGCCGGCAGCCCCCTCGAAGAAGGCGCCGAAGGCGAAGGCCACCAGAAGGAGCTGGAGGCGCCGGTCAGCGGTGATTCCGGCAATCGAGTCCTGAAGGACCTTGAAGGAGCCGTTCTCGACCGTGAGCCGGTAGAGAAAGATGACGTTGAGGATGATCCAGCCGATCGGGAAGAGGCCGGTGAGCGCCCCGAGACCCGCGGCCTCGAACGCCATGCCGCTCGGCATTCCGAAGCCGAGGATGGCGATGAGCAGCGTCACGACGAGGGCGATGATGGCGGCGAAGTGCGCCTGCATCTTCGCAAAGGCGATGAGCCCGAGAAGGCAGACGACGGGCAAGGCGGCGACGAGCGTCGAGAGCGCGGCGCTCCCGAACGGATTGTAGACCTGGCTCCACATGGGCGTTTCCCCTGAACGCACCGGCTACGTGCCGGCATGACGGTGAGGCGGTCAGGCCGCAGCGGTCGTTCCGCCCGTAACAAGGTTAGGGCAGCCGGGGATCGGGGCAATATCGACAAAGGGAGCAAACGCGCGGGAAATCCGGCCCCCTGCGACCGGCCGTCAGTCCTTGCAGGAGGAGGCCAGCAGCCCCTCGATATCGATGTAATGCCCGGCGCGGTCGCGCTTGGAGGCAAGATAGCGCACGTTCTCGGCGGTCGGGCGGCCGAGGACCCGGTGGTCCGAGACGACCGTGAGGCCCGCCTGCTTCAGGGCGGCGATCTTCTCGGGGTTGTTGGTCAGGACCCGCACCGCCGAGACCCCGAGCGCCTTCAGCATGACCGCCGCGAAGGCGAAGCGGCGCTGGTCCGCCTCGAAGCCCAGGACCTCGTCCGCATCGTAGGTGTCGTAGCCCTGGGACTGGAGCTTGTAGGCGCGGATCTTGTTGGCGATCCCGTTCCCGCGCCCCTCCTGGTCGAGGTAGAGCAGGATGCCGCCTTCGTTCTGCCCCATGAAGCGGACGGTCTCCCGCAGCTGGTCGCCGCAATCGCACTTGAGGCTGCCGAACAGGTCCCCCGTCAGGCAGGCGGAATGGAGCCGGACGGTCACGGGCTTGGTCAGGTCGGGCGCGCCGACGATGACGGCCACCTGATCGCGCAGGCCCTCCCCGCCGCGAAACACCACGAACTCGCTGGCGGGAGCCCCGTCGAGGGGCACGGGCGCCCGGCTGACGATCCTGAGATCGGCGGCCTTCGCCTGGCGGTACCGGCGGATGTCCGCCCCGGCCACCCGGACCAGAACGGGGTCGATCTCCACCCCGGCGCCCAGCGGCACCACGATGACGGCGGGCAGGAGGAGCGCCAGGCGGGCGAGTTCGAGGGCCTCCTCGTCGACCGGATCGGCAGGCCTGACCGGGGCATCGATGCGCCCGTCGACCTTGAGCGCCAGCGTCTCGATCCGCGTCCGGTCCACGGACGGGAGGGCGACGGACCCCGTCGCCTCGCGGTCCAGCCCGAGCCGGCGCAGCCGCGCGGGGGGCAGGACGAGATGGGCATGGCCCGCAGCCACGGCCTCGATGCGCTCCGCCATCGCCTCGTCGAGATCCTCGATGGGAAGCGCGAGCGCACGGGCGTCCGCCCCCTCGATCACGACGGGGCGCGCGCTGCGGAACTCCATGATCGCCCGCTCCACCGCCGTCACGGCGGGGTCCTCGGACAGGCTCAGAACAAGACGCATCATCGGCAGAACTCGAAGCAGCCGGGCTGCCCGGGCGGGAAGCCGCTCCACCCTGCGGAGCGGTTCCGCCCCCAGGCTCGAACGGACCTTAGCATGCTCCCGGCGAAGCCCCTACTGCCGCAGATGGGATGCCTGCCATGCAGGTTCAACGGCCCGGCTTGCCGGGTCTTACGAAAACGGCCGCCGCCGAACGGCCCCTGCCCAGACCGGGCAGGAGGCGCCCGTCGATGAGGACGAGCCCGAGGCCGATGAGGCCCATGCCCGCGAAGTGCCGGGCTTCGAGCCTTTCCCCGAGGACGACGACCCCGAAGAGAATGGCGCTGGCCGGGATGAGAAAGGTGACGAGGCCCGCATTCGTGGCTCCGGCCCGGGCGAGAAGGCGGAAGAAGAGGATGTAGGCGAAGGCGGTCGAGACCAGGGCGAGCCCGGCGAGGGACACCAGCGCGCCGCCGCTCGGCGCCGGCAGGGTCCAGGGGCGATCCACCGCAAGGGCGAGGGGCAGGAGGACGAGGCTCGAGGCGGTCACCTGGCCCGCCGCCGTGGTCAGGGGCCGGATGCCCATGGCCCTGAACCGGCGCCCGAAGACTCCGGCGCAGGCATAGGACAGGGCCGCGCCGAGGACGGCGACCTGCGCCGCCACGCCTGCGTCGCGGATTGCCAGGGCCGATGCCCCGAGCATGACCGCAACGCCGCAGAAGCCGCCGGCAACTCCTGCCAGGCGCGGCCCGGTCAGCTTCTCGTCCGCCGTGAGGAAATGCGCGACGACGACCGTGAAAAGGGGGGTCGTCGCGTTGAGGATGGAGGCGAGCCCGCTGGCGATGTGGCTCTGCCCCCACACGATGAGGGTGAAGGGGATGGCGTTGTTGAGAAGCCCCATGCCGAGGAAAGCGCCCCACGCTCTCCGGTCGTGCGGCAGCCTGAGCCCCAGGGCCGCCAGGACGAGTTGCAGCACGGCCGCCGCCAGGACGACGCGGCAGGCGACGATGGTGAGGGGCGGCAGCTCCTTCACGGCGACGCCGACGAAGAGGAACGAGCCGCCCCAGACGACGGAAAGGAGAATCAGCAGCGCCCAGTCCGACGCCGCCATGGTCGGTCGAATCGCGGTCCGCATCATCCTCCTCCATCCTCTCACGGGTTCTCGTTGGCACGGACGGCCGCGACGCGCGACCCGTTTCCTGCGATGCGGCAGCCGCCGGGAGAGCTTTCCCGGCTTCCGGCGGAAAGAAACGGTTTACGACGATTGCGGCTTCGCCCGGCGCTTTACCCGGCGTTCATTCCTCCGGCGCGAGGGTGGCTCATGACCTGCCCCTCGAACGCCGCGATTTCCATGAGCTTCGATTCCCGCCTCGACCGATCGTTCCCGGCCTCCGGCCTCTCCGCGAGGCCGCGTCCGGCCCGGCACCGGAGCTTCATCCTCGGCCGGTCGGATGCCCGGCTCCGCAGCTTGCTGAACCAGGAGGAGCGGGACCGCCTCCACTGCTGGTCCATGATCGTGGCGCTGACCTCCTCCGCCGCCGGGCTGACCCTGCTCCTCACGGCCGCGCTGCACTGAGACCCGACGCCCTCGAACGTAAAGCCCGGCAATGCCGGGCTTTTTCCATTATGCGACAGGCCCGGGATTGGGCGGGCTGCCGGGGTCGGGCACCGTGGGCTCCGCCGGCGGAAGGTCGGGATCGGTCGCGGGGATCTCGGTCGGCTCGCCGGCCGGGACTTCCGTCGGCGTGTGGCCGGGAAGCACGGGGTTCGGCGGCGGGGTTTGCGGCTGCGGCTGCGGATCGTAGGGGCCGGGTCCTCGGGTCATGGCGCTGTCCTCGTCTTCTCCTCGGGGCTAACGGACGTTCGGAAAGTCCGTTCCTTACCGCAGGGGCCAGAACAGCATGATGAGCGGGATGCCCACGACGATCACGATGGCCGAGAGCGGCAGGCCGAGGCGCCAGTAGTCGCCGAAACGATAGCCCCCCGGTCCCATCACCAGGGTGTTGCACTGGTGGCCGATGGGGGTGAGGAAATCGCAGGCCGCGCCGATGGCCACCGCCATCAGGAACGCGTCGGGCCGGAATCCCAGCTGATTCGCGAAGCTCGCGGCGATGGGCGCCATCACGAGCACCGTCGCCGCGTTGTTCAGGAAGGGCGTCACCGCCATGGCCGCGACCATGATGAGCACCAGGGCGCCGGTCGGCGGCAGCATCTGCGCGACGGACGAGAGCCAGGCGGCGATCAGATCCGTCCCGCCGGTCGTGCGGATCGCCTCGCTGACGGGGATCAGCGCCCCGAGCATCACGATGATCGGCCACTCGATGGTCTCGTAGGCCTCGCGCAGGGTGATGGAGCCGAACAGCACGAGCAGGACCGCCGCTCCGAAGAAGGCGATCGCCACGGGGAGGACGTCGACGGCGACGAGGGCCATCGCTCCGGCGAGGATGGCGAGCGGCAGGAAGCTCCGGCGCGCGTTGCCGAGGCGGATCTCCCGCTCGGCGAGGGGGAGGCAGCCCAGGTCCTTGAGCGTGTCCGGCAGGCGCTTGAGATTGCCCTGGAGCACGAGCACGTCGCCGGGCCTCAGGGTGATGGAGCGCAGCCGCTCGTTGAACCGCACTCCGCTGCGGCTCACGGCGAGGAGATTGACCTGAAACCTCCGGTACAGGGCGATCCGCTCCGCCGAGACTCCGGTGAGCACGGAGTTGGGGCCGACGATGGCCTCGATCACACCGATCTCGTCCGTCGCCTCGTCCGTCTCGGGACGCCGGTGCTCGTGACTGAGCTTCAGCCCCGCGCGGGCGACGAGGCTCTCCAGCGCGTCGGGCTCGCCCTCCAGGAGGAGCACGTCGTTCTCGCGGATCGCGGCATCGGGCAGCGGGCTCGACGAGCGGGTTTCGTTGCGGATGATCGCGGCGACCTTCACCTCGCCGTTGGCCATCTGGTGCAGATCCGCCACCGTGAGCCCGACGGCCTCGGACTCCGGCCTCACCCGCGCCTCCGTCACGTAGTCGGTGATGTTGAGGGCTTCGTCCAGGGAGACGGTGCCCTTGCGCCCCTTCGGAAGTAGCCGGTAGCCGAAGGCGAGGAAGATCACGCCCGCCAGGGCGATGCCGGCGCCGACGGGCGTGAAGTCGAACATCTGGAACGGCTCGCCGAGAATCTCCTGCCTCACCCGGGACACGATGATGTTGGGCGAGGTGCCGACCAGGGTCACGATGCCGCCGAGGAGGGACCCGAAGGCCATCGGCATGAGGAAGCTCGATGGAGGCGTGCCGGCCCGCCGCGCGATCTGGAACGCCACGGGGATCATCATCGCCAGGGCGCCGATGTTCTTCACGAAGGACGACAGGAGCGTCACGATGGCGACGAGGGCGACCACCTGGATCTGCGTCGTGCGCAGGTACGGCGCGATGCGGTTGAGACCCGCCTCGAGCACGCCCGACCTGGCCACCGCAGCGCTCACCAGGAGCGCGCTCGCGACGATGATGACGATGTCGTCGCTGAACCCCGAGAACGCCTTGTTGGCGGGAACGATGCCGACGAGCACCGAGACCAGGAGCGACGCGGCGGCCACCACGTCGTAGCGGAAACGGCCCCACACGAAGAGGGCCATCATCCCGGCGACGACGGCGAAGGCGAGGATCTGGGAATATGTCATGAAGCGCGCAGGTTAAGGACCGAGGCCTTAACGCGCAACGCCTCTCTTTGTGCCCCCTCGGGGCAGGTCGCGTGCCATGGGACCGCCAGCCGCTCCGGGGTCCCTTTTCCGCTTCCGCCGTTCCGGGAGACGCTTCCGGCTACTGGCTGAGGACCAGGGCCCAGTAGCGCCCGTAGCGGCTCTTCGAATCGGCGCGGGCCAGCCCGATGTAGCGGGCCTGGGGCATCAGGAGATTGACGTTGTGGCCGGCGGAGGCCTGCCAGCGCCTGATCGCCGCCTCCACCGTCTCGGCCCCGGCCGACAGATTCTCGGCGGCGTGGCCGCGGATGCCGAACTGGCCCATGCGGCTCGGGAAATTGCCATGGCTCAGGGTGCCGGCGGCGGCGACCGCGCGGGCCTGGTATTCCGCCGCCTCGTTCAGGCGCGGATCGACCGCGACCGGGCTCAGCCCCTTGGAGGCCCGGTAGGCGGAAATCAGGGAGGCCGCGGCGGCGGCATCCTTCGTGGAGCTCGTCAGAACCTCGCTCGTCCGCGGCAGTTCGGTGGCGCAGCCGGCAAGCGCCAGCGCGCCCAGAAGGCAAAGAACGAAAGCCCGCATTGGAAACACCCCTTTTGAAATTCCTTCGGCGGCGTTCCTCGCCGCTCCCCTTGCAAAAGACCGTCGCGCCGGTCATGTGGAGCACGACCGGACGCTCGCGCTGCATGCCACGACGCCGCCCGAGGGTCCAGAATGCCGCCCGCGTCAGCTCATCGCATGTCCCCTTCCCCCTCCTCCCCCCGCGTCGCCGTGATCGGCGGCGGCCCCGCCGGCCTGATGGCCGCCGAGGTCCTCGGGCGCGCGGGCCTGAGCGTGACCGTCTACGACCGGATGCCCTCCCTGGGGCGCAAGCTCCTCATGGCCGGGCGGGGCGGGCTGAACCTGACGCACAGCGAGGATTTCGACCGGTTCGTCGGCCGCTACGGGGAGGCCGCACCCGTCCTGCGCCCCATCCTGGAGGCCTTCACCCCCGACGACCTGCGGGCCTGGAGCCACGGCCTGGGGCAGGAGACCTTCGTGGGATCGAGCGGGCGGGTGTTTCCCAGGGCCTTCAAGGCCTCTCCCCTCCTGCGCGCCTGGCTCGGACGGCTGGAGGGGCTCGGCGTGCGGTTTCTCCTGCGCCATCGCTGGGAAGGCTGGGATCCGCAGGGCCGGCTCGCGTTCGCAACCCCGGAAGGCGGCCACATCGCCGATGCGCCCGCCGCCACGATCCTCGCCCTCGGCGGCGCGAGCTGGCCGCGCCTCGGCTCGGACGGGGCGTGGGCGCCGCTCCTCCGGGCACGGGGCATCCCCGTGTCGCCGCTCCTTCCGGCCAATATGGGCTTCGCGGTGAACTGGTCCGAGGCGGTCCGCAGCCGGTTCGAGGGGGAGCCCCTGAAGCGAATCGCCCTCGCCTTCGAGGGGCGGCGCGTGCGGGGCGAAGCGGTCGTCACGGCCTCCGGCATCGAGGGCGGCGCGGTCTATGCCCTTTCGGCTCCCCTGCGCGACGCCCTTCTCCGCGACGGCCGGGCCGTCCTGCGGATCGATCTGCGGCCGGACCTTTCCCTCGAGGCGCTCGCACAGCGGCTCGCGCAGAAGCCCCGGCGCGGGCAGTCCCTGTCCACGTTCCTGCGCAAGGCGGCCGGCCTTCCGCCCCTCGCCGTCGCCCTGCTGCGGGAGGGGCGGGCCGCCCTGCCCGCCGACCCGCAGGCGCTCGCGGCGCTCGTGAAGGCCGCACCCCTCGTGCTGACGGGGGCGCAGCCCATCGAGCGCGCCATCTCGACGGCGGGCGGAGTGCCCCTCCCGGAACTCGACCGGGACCTGATGCTGCGCCGCATGCCGGGCGTGTTCGCGGCGGGCGAGATGCTGGACTGGGAGGCGCCGACGGGCGGCTACCTGCTCCAGGCGAGCTTCGCGACCGGCGTCGCCGCGGCGAAGGGCGTCCTGCGCTTTCTGGGGATTCCCGATGCCGCATTGACCCGGCCCGGCCCTTCCGCCACAGGGCATCCGTGATCGATCCGCGCCAGATTCTCCACGACGTCTTCGGCTTCCCCTCCTTCCGCGAAGGCCAGGAGGAGATCGTGCGCGCGGTCCTCGCGGGCGAGGACGTGCTCGCCGTCATGCCGACCGGCGCCGGCAAGTCCCTGTGCTACCAGCTGCCGACCCTGGCGCGGCAGGGCCTCACCCTGGTGGTGTCACCCCTCATCGCCCTCATGCGCGACCAGGTCGCCGCCCTGCGGCACTTCGGCATCGAGGCGGGGAGCCTGAACTCGGCGAACGACGCCGAGGAGAACCGCCGGGTCGCGGAGGCGGTCCGCGAGGGGCGGATGCGCCTGCTCTACGCCTCGCCGGAACGCCTCGCCAATACCGGCGCGCCGGAATGGCTGGCGCGGGCCGGGGTGAACCTCCTCGCCATCGACGAGGCCCACTGCGTCTCCCAGTGGGGACACGACTTCAGGCCCGAATACGCCCTGCTCGGCGACGTGCGCCGCCGCCTCGGCGGCGTGCAGACCATCGCGCTCACGGCGACGGCGGACGTGGCGACGCGCAGCGACATCGTGGAGCGCCTGTTCGAGGGCGAGCCGCGCCTCTTCATCCACGGCTTCGACCGGCCGAACCTGCGGCTCGCCATGCAGGCCAAGGAGAACACGCGCCGGCAGCTCTTCTCCTTCCTCGACAAGCACCGCCATGAGAGCGGCATCGTGTACTGCTCGTCGCGCGATTCCACCGAGAAGCTTGCCGACGCCCTGTCCCAGGCCGGCTATCGCGCCCTGCCCTATCACGCGGGCATGGCGCAGGCGGAGCGCGCCAGGAACCAGGACATGTTCCTGCAGGAGGACGGGATCGTGATGGTGGCGACGGTGGCCTTCGGCATGGGCATCGACAAGCCGGACGTGCGCTTCGTCGCCCATGCGGCGCTGCCGAAGTCCATCGAGGCCTATTACCAGGAGATCGGCCGCGCCGGGCGCGACGGCGAGGCGGCGGACACGCTCACCCTCTACGGGCTCGACGACATGCGCCTGCGGCGGCTGCAGATCGAGGAGAGCGAATCCTCCGACGAGC